>DATHSR010000161.1:0-1657 GCA_035464035.1 Desulfotignum sp.
TATCCCATCGTGGCCCTGGCCCCAATTATTTTTATTCTGCTGGGGGACGGATTTGTGTCCCGGCTGCTCATTGCCGCCATGATCTGCTATTTTCCACTGCTGCTGTCGGTGCTGGGAGTGATGGCTGCGCCCGTAACGGACATCGAGCATTTCTACATCGCCACCGGCCGGATGCGCTGGCACCTGGAAGTCAAAATCCGGGCCTTTGAAAACCTGAGCAAGCTGACCACCGTCATTGCCGGCAGCGCCACTTTGGCCATGGCCGGCACCATTGTGGCGGAGTTCATTGCCGCCAATGCCGGCATCGGTTACAGCATCCGCATCGCCCTGTACCAGAGCGATTTGGCAGCGATTCTGACGGCCCTGTTCACGATCGGCATCGTGATTTCCCTTTACCAGGGGATGCTTGAATCTTTGGGAGAGATGGTCAAAACAAGATGGGGTTCTGAAAACAAAGGAACATTGTTATGACGCACAAAAGACTTTCAGGCATTGCATGGATGGCTCTCTGCCTTTGCATTCTGGGAATGCCGGGTGCCGAAGCCGGGGAGGGCACCGTGAACTACCGGCTCAAATGGCTGTTCAACACCAGTGTGGCCGGGGATGTTTTCGCCATGGAACAGGGATATTTCGCAGACGCCGGCCTGGATGTCCGGGTCAGGGAGGGCAGTCCTGAAAAAGATGCCATCAAGGAGTTGGAGCTGGGATATGCCCATTTCGGGGTCGCATCGGCGGACCAGGTGATCCGGGCCCTGGAAAAAGGGGCGGATGTCGTGGTCCTGGCACAGATTTTCCAGGTGAACCCCATGCAGTGGATCTACCGGGATCACCAGGTTGAGATCACCCGGCCGGCAGACCTGAAACAGTACACCCTGGGCGTCACCTATGGGGGCAATGATGAAACCATCATGCGGACGCTGCTGGCAACGGCCGGACTGACCCTGCGGGATGTGAACGTGACGGGTGTGCGGTTTGATTTTACCCCGTTTTTGAGAAACCAGGTGGATCTGTGGCCGGTATACCGCAATTCCCAGGGGGTGATTCTGGCGGACCGCCTGTCCAGGGAAGGAGAAACCGTCCGGTTTCTCAACCCGGCGGAGTTCGGGGTGGAATTTGTTGCCAACTCCATCGTGACCGCCGGCAAAACTGCGGCCGAAAACCCGGATCTGGTGGACCGTTTTTTATCCGCCCTGCTTGCGGCCTGGGAAGCGGCCATGGACCCGGCCAACCAGGACCAGGTCCTGGCGGGTGTCAGAAAATATGACACCGGCACCCAGGGAGAAGTGCAGACTGCCCAGCTGACCGCCACCCGGGAACTGGTCAAACCATGGCCGGATGTTCCCGTGGGCCGTATTCAACAGGCCGCCTGGGCACAGACCGAGGCCATCATGCTCGAACAGGGGCTGATCCGGCAGCCGGTGCAGGTCACCGCCCGGCTCAGGCCCCTGCCGTGAGACGGATCAGGGGATCATGGATTCACGCCCAGCTCCCGGGCAATGATGCGCAACCCTTCTAAGGTCAGGGACTGGTCCACGGTTTCAATGGTGGCGGACAGTCCGGCAATCAGCGGTGCCAGGCCGCCGGTGGCAATGACTTTCAGGGGATATTTCAGTTCTTTTCTCATGCGTGCCACCATGCCGTCCACCATGGCCGCATT
>DATHSR010000162.1:0-6272 GCA_035464035.1 Desulfotignum sp.
CGCATTCCTGGAAAAAAGAAAACCGGTGTTCAAAGGGGCGCTCAATTAAGCCGGCTTGATTCCGGCCGGGCACCCGCCTGTAAGCATAAAAGGAAAGATCCATGCCTATTTTTGATATTGATTTTGAGACCCTGCCCAGAGAGGGTCTGGAAGCTATCCAGCTGCGGCGGCTCCAGACCACCCTCGGCCGGGTCTATGCCACCGTGCCGTTTTACAGAAAACAGTTTGAGGCCGCCGGCATCACCCCCAAAGACATTCAGACCCTGGACGACTTAAGACGGATTCCTTTTACCACCAAGCAGGACCTGCGGGACAACTATCCCTACGGCATGTTTGCCGTACCCATGGAACAGGTGGTGAGAATCCATGCGTCATCAGGCACCACCGGCAAACCCACGGTGGTGGGATATACCCGCCGGGATGTGGACACCTGGGCGAATCTGATGGCCCGGAGCCTGGCTGCGGCCGGGGCAGGATCCGGGGATATTATTCACAATGCCTTTGGCTACGGACTGTTCACCGGCGGCCTGGGGGCGCATTACGGGGCGGAACGACTGGGGGCGTCCGTGATTCCGGTATCCGGCGGCAACACCCGGCGCCAGATCACCATTATGAAGGATTTCAAACCCACCATCCTGTGCGGTACCCCGTCCTATATCCTCCACCTGGCAGAGGTGGCCGATGAAATGGGCGTGGATTTCAAGGACCTGTCTTTTACCGCAGGTATCTTCGGGGCGGAACCGTGGACCGAAAACATGCGCAGCGAGCTGGAATCCAAGCTGCATCTCAAGGCGGTGGATATTTACGGCCTCAGTGAAATCATCGGCCCCGGCGTTTCCATTGAATGCAGGGAAGAGCAGAAGGGCCTTCATGTGTTTGAGGACCATTTCATTGTGGAGGTCATTGACCCGGATACCGGACAGGTACTCCCCTACGGTGAACCCGGAGAACTGGTGTTCACCTCCCTGACCAAGGAAGCGTTTCCGGTGATCCGTTACCGCACCCGGGACATTTCATCCTTGAACCCCACCCCCTGCACCTGCGGCCGCACCTTCATCCGCATGTCAAAACCCGCCGGACGGACCGATGACATGCTCATCATCCGGGGGGTAAATGTGTTTCCCTCCCAGATTGAAAGCGTGCTCATGGAGAACAGAACCATTCTTCCCCATTATCAGCTGGAAGTGGACAGAAAAGGAAACCTGGATACGCTGACGGTGAAAGTGGAGATCAACGAAGGCCTTTTCAGTGATGATATCAAAAGCCTTCAGACCATGGAAAACAAAATTGCCATGGATATCAAGGAAACCCTGGGGGTATCGGCCCGGGTGATGCTGGTGGAGCCCAAGGCCATCCAGCGGAGCCAGGGTAAAGCCGTCCGGGTGATTGACAACCGAAACCTATAACCGAGGAGATCCACATGCTTGCCGAACAGATATCCATATTCATTGAGAACAAGGAAGGCCGGCTGGCGGAAGTCACCGCCATTTTGCGGGATGCGGGCGTGAACATCCGGGCCCTTTCTTTGGCGGACACCACTGATTTCGGGGTGCTGCGACTCATTGTCAACGACAACGACAAGGCGGAACAGGCGTTGCGGGATGAGGGATTCACCGTGGGGAGAACCAAGGTGCTGGCCGTTGAGGTGGCGGATGAGCCGGGCGGTCTGAACAAGGTGCTGGATCCGCTGTGGATGCAGAACGTCAATGTGGAGTATATGTACGCCTTTGCCAATCCCCAGTGCAAAAACGCCATCATGGTGTTCCGTTTCGATGACCATGAAAAAGCACTCCAGATTCTGGGAGAACATCAGATCAAGGTGATCAGTGCGGAAGAGATTTCCAGCCTCTAACCCCGGGTTTCAGGCGGACAGGTGTCGGTTTACAGGTCTTCCAGGATCATCTGGGGGGTGCAGGATTTGAATTTGCTCAGTTTCAGCCTGAAGGCCACCTGGTCATAGAGTACCGGGGCCTGAAGGATGTCCGGCGCATTGAAATGAAAGGCTTCCACTGCAGGGCTGTCTGCGCTGTCTGCGCTCTGGAGCAGCATTTTTCTGTGGGACCGGCCGATAATCTGGGAAGAAACCACCTTCAGGCGGCGGGCCAGAAAAAGGGGCTCCGGATTGGCCATGCCAAAGGGCCGCATCCGGTCCAGGTCCCGGGCCAGTTCCAGACTGATGTCCGCCAGGTCCAGCTCCGCATCAATGGTCAGGGTCTTTGTGAAATCATTTGAGGAATAGTGGGTTTCCAGGTGGGTGTGAAGGCCGGACATGAGGGCCGGCAGCCGGTCCGAAGCCAGGGTCAGCCCGGATGCCATGGCATGGCCGCCGAATTTTTCAAGCAGGTGGGCATGGGCGGTCAGGGCCTGATGGATGTTGATATTGTTGATGCTCCGGCCCGACCCCATGGCCATTTCCTGGCGGCAGGACAGAAGCAGCACCGGGCACACATATTTCTGGGCCAGCTTTGATGCGGCAATGCCCAGGACGCTGGGGTCCCATTTTCTGTCCCAGAGCATGAGAAGACGGTTTTTGAGCAGGGCAGGGTTCTGCTGGATACGGTTTTCAATGTCCGTGATGATCTCCCGTTCAACGATCTGGCGCCGGACATTGAGGTCGTCCAGGATCAGAGCGGTTTTTTCCGCCTCCGCCCCAGTGCGGCTGGTGAGCAGCGACACACAGATGCGGGCATGGGACATGCGGCCGGCGGCATTGATCCTGGGCACCAGCTTAAAGGAGATATCATCGGAATCCAGCTGAGACATGTCAATGCGGGCCGCGCTGGCCAGGGCCTGGATCCCCGGCCGGGCCGCTTTGTGCATCTGCCGGATGCCGGCCATACACAGGGCCCGGTTCTCTTTCACCAGGGGCACCATGTCCCCGATGGTGCCAACGGCAAACAGATCCAGGAAAGGGACCAGGGCGGGCTCCGGGATCCTGTCCCAGACCCCTTTTTCCCGGAAGAACTTGCGGAGAGCCATGACCAGAAAGAACACCACCCCCACCCCGGCCAGAAATGACAGCCCTGAAGGGCAGTCCGGCTGTTTCGGGTCCACTATCGCTGCGGCGGCTGGCAGGTGCACCCCCGGCTCATGGTGATCGGTGATGATCACGTCAATGTCTTCCCCTGCCGCCGCTGCCGCCGCCTCATTGCCGCTGATGCCGCAGTCCACGGTGATGATCAGGTCAACCGCCTGGTCGGCAGCCATCCGGACATGGGCCGGGGTGATGCCGTACCCTTCCTTGATGCGGTGCGGAATATACCAGGTCACATCGGCATCCACCCGGGAGAGGAATTCATGAATCAGTGCGGTGGCTGTCACACCGTCTGCATCAAAGTCTCCGAAAATCAGAATTTTTTCCCGGTTGGCCACGGCAATGTAAATCCGTTCCACGGCCTTTTGCATATCTTTCATGGCAAAGGGGTCGGTGAGGCGGGAAAAATCCGGATTCAGAAAAAACCGGGCCGCGTCGACCGTTGTATGACCCCGGCGCCAGATCAGGTCTGCAACGACCGGATGGCAATCAAGCTCCCGGGCAAGCAGTGGGGCACCGGCGATTTCGGCAGGTGCGTATGAGAGGCGGGTGTTCATAGGAATTAACCTATATCGGTTATCGGTTGTAATGTCAATTGAGGGGCGGCGGGTATTATCTGCCGTTGGGGATGTGTTAAAAGTGTTTGAGTAATGACGGTCTTTGATGGTATATTGTCAAATTTAAAGGTCGATAAAAACATGAACGGACAGATGCTGCACAAGGAATACCGGGTGGATAAAACCCGGATCGGATTTATCAGGTTCATCTTCGAAGCCTATGAAGGCGTTGCCGTTGCCACCACCCTGGATGCCCGAACCGGACATCTGCGCATTGCCATCGCGCCGGATCAGGTCCAGGAGGCCTTGTGTATCATTGCGGACTTGAAAAAGGATTTTGAATTTCATGCAGTATGACGGGTATGCCTATATCCACACCATCGGGTGCCAGATGAATGTGGTGGATTCACAGAAACTGGCAGCCGTTCTCAATGCCTGGGGATTTTGCCGTACCCGGAACCCGGACCAGGCCGATATCATTGTCTGCAACACCTGCGCCATCCGCCACAAGGCAGAGGAGAAAGCCTTCAGCTTTCTGGGACAGTTTGCCAGAGAAAAACAGAAAAGACCGGGCCTTTTCACGGTCATGGCCGGGTGCGTGGCCCAGCAGGAAGGAAAAAATGCGTTCAAACGGCTGCCCCATCTGGATCTGGTCATCGGCACCCAGGCGTTTTCCAGGTTCGGCAAACATATTGATGCATTGAAATCCGGCCGGCGGCAGATTGTGGATACCGCACCATCGGATATCATTTTTGAAGCCATGACCTGTGACACCGGTTCTGATGAAAACCCGGTGTCACGGTTTGTGACCATCATGGAAGGGTGTGACAATTTCTGCACCTATTGCGTGGTCCCCTATGTCCGGGGCCGGGAGCGAAGCCGGTCCTGGGAATCCATTGTAAAGGAAATCCGGGTTCTGGCGGACAGCGGGGTGCGGGAGGTCACCCTGCTGGGGCAGAACGTCAACTCCTACGGCGCAAAGGATGGCGGTATCACATTTGCCCGGCTGCTGGAAAAAGTGGCCCACATTGACAAGATCGAGCGGATCCGGTTTGCCACTTCCCACCCCAAGGATTTGTCGGCAGATCTGATTGAGGCCATGGCCGGTCTGGACAAAGTCTGCAGCCACCTGCACCTGCCGGTGCAGTCCGGATGCGACCGGATTTTGAGAAAGATGAACCGGGGATATACCCGGGACACCTATCTGGCACGGATTGATGATTTGAAACGGGCGATTCCGGATATCGCACTGTCCACGGATATCATTGTGGGGTTTCCTTCAGAAACCGAATCCGATTTTAAGGAAACGCTGGATCTGGTTGACCGGGTAGGGTTTGACTCGATATTTGCTTTTGCCTACTCAGACCGGTCATCCGCCCCGGCGTCAAAATTTGGAAACCCGGTGGATGAAAAGGAAAAAATGGAGCGGCTCAACCGTCTGCTGGCATGCCAGGAAACCATTACCCAGGAAAAAAACGACCATTTGACGGGCCGGGTGGTGGCGGTGCTGGTGGAAGGCATCAGCGCCAAGCTGCATGAAGGATTTGTCAAAACCACGGAAAACACAAGGCAGATGACCGGCAGAACCGCTGCCAACAAAATCGTGCATTTCCCGTCTGACATCCATGAAATCGGAGATCTGGCAGATATCCGTATCGAGAACGCATACCCCCATTCATTGTGGGGAGCACCTGTGGAACAGCCATCCCATGAAAAATAGGTCCATGAAGATCGGTAGAAACGCGCCTTGTCCCTGCGGCAGCGGGAAAAAATACAAAAACTGCTGCCGCAACAGCAAAAAGGAATTATCGGTGAAAGAAACCTATAAGCAACAGTATGACATTATTTTGAAAACACCGGAGCAGATTGAAGGGATCCGGCGGGCCGGCGCGCTGCTGATGCAGATTCTCGACGGTGTGGAACAGATGATCCGGCCCGGGCTGGTCACCGAAAAGATCAATACCTTTGTCCATGAGCAGACCCTCCGGGCCGGGGCTGTTCCTGCCCCGCTCAACTACCGGGGATTTCCCAAGAGCGTCTGTGTTTCCGTCAACGAGGTGATCTGCCACGGTATTCCCGGAAACTGGGCACTCAAGGACGGAGATATCGTAAATGTGGACATCACCCCCATCCTGAACGGGTATTATGCCGATGCCAGCAAAACCTTTTTTGTGGGCACCCCGGGCCCGGATGCGAAAAAGATCGTTTCCATCGCTGCCAATTCCCTTAAAAGGGGGATCGCGGCAGTGGCGCCGGGCGCCACGTTAGGGGATGTGGGGCATGCCATTCAAAGCTATGCCGAAGGTCAGGGGTGTTCGGTGGTCCGGGAGTTTGTGGGACACGGTGTGGGCCTGGATTTTCATGAACACCCCCAGGTGCTGCATTTCGGATCTCCGGGAAAAGGCGTGGTGCTGGTGCCGGGAATGGTCTTCACCATTGAGCCCATGATCAATCTGGGGAAAAAAGATCTGCACATCCTGGCGGACAAATGGACCGCAGTGACCAGTGACGGGTCCTTGTCCGCCCAGTTCGAGCAGACCATTCTGGTGACCGAAAAAGGGTGTGAGAGCCTGACGCCCTATGCGCTATAGCCGGGGACCGGCCGCCGATTGCGTCCTGACCCCTGACGGGGGCTGTCTGCATATTTCTGCAGCAAAGGTCTGACCCAGATGCCGGTCTGT
>DATHSR010000163.1:0-10495 GCA_035464035.1 Desulfotignum sp.
AGGTGCTGCCCGGGGTTCTGGTGAACCTGACCGCCCTGGTACTTCCCTGGCTGGAGTTGACCCTGGGCACCTGCCTGCTGATCAACCGGTGGATGGCCGGCGCATCAGCCCTGACCGCCTTGTTGATGGCCCTGTTTGTAAGTCTGATCCTCTTCAACCTGGCCCGGGGCCTGGACGTCAGCTGCGGATGTTTTTCCGCGGCACCGGACGGCGGCCCCATCACCCTGCTGACCCTGTTGCGGGATATGTCGTTTCTGGTCCTGTCACTGGGGCTGGCCGGGCTGGTGTATATCAGAAAGACCCAATCCGCCGAGGAAATCCTTGATGTAAATCAGGGGCGTTGATCGGGATGGCAACCGATTTCACATCCCTGGTTCTGGAAATATTCAAAAAATGCGCCGGCCGGTCCGGATGCGAGGTGTGCCGGGAACACATGGAAGAGGACTGCCTGTTTTTTCCTGAAATGTACCGCCGCCACCACCTGGCAGAGGAATCCGGCACCTCCGTAGATGAAAAAGCCCTGGCATCCCTGGTGGACCTGTGCACCCTGTGCGGGCTCTGCCCGTGCCAGGATATCCGGGTGCTGGTGCTAAAAGCCAAGGCTGCCAGAGCTGAAGAGAAAAAACCGCCGCTGTCCGCAAGGCTTTTGTCGGATGCCCGGCAGGCCGGCCAGTGGGGGACCGCTTTTTCCGCCGTAATCAATCCCCTGAACCGGCTGAACCCTGTCTCGGCATTGGCAAAAAAAGTTCTGGATATCCATCCGGAAAGATCTTTGCCCGTGTTTCCGAAAGAAAGCTTTTTTGCCTGGGCCAAGAACAGGCGGTTGAGCGCACCAGCAGAGCACACGGAAAAGGACGGTCCCAGGATTGCCTATTTTGCCGGATGCAGTGCCGGGTACCTGTTTCCCGATGTGGCCAGATCCGCGGTGGGTCTGCTGGAGCAAAACGGGATCCAGGTGTTTGTCCCTTCCCAGGACTGCTGCAGCATGCCCCTGATCATGGAGGGAAACCGGAAAACGGCTCAAAAACGGATCAAGGCTAACCTGGAAACCCTTGGTGCCTGTGTTCAGGACGGATACGACATTGTCTGCTCCTGTCCCACCTGCGGATATTTTTTCAAAAACCTGCTGAAAGAAACCGCATATTATTCAGACGCGTTTCAACAGCGGGCCAATGCCGGCAGCAACAGAATGCAGGTGCCGGTGGGCTCCGGGAACAAAAAATTCACCACCGTGCCCATGGGCATATACAAAACCTTTTTAAAAGATGACGGATATTTTTCAGGCATCGATCCGCTGGAGCGCATCGATCTGTCCCTGAACGTCCAGGATCTGGGGGAATATCTGCTGGCCCGTCACAAAGCCGGGCGGCTTTCCATCTTTCTGAAGGACCCGGACCGGCCCCTGGCCTATTTTGCCCCCTGCCACCAGCGGGAACAGCACATCGGGTATCCCTATGTGGAGATGATCCAGTCTCTGCCCGGGGCAGACATCATCCAGGTGGGCGGGGAGATGCACTGCTGCGGCATGGGGGGGCACCTGGGATTCAAAACCGGGTTTCATGAACATTCCCTTGCCATCGGAGGCCCCCTGTTTGACCGGCTGGCCGCCGCATCCGGCCGGACGATTGTCACGGACTGCCTGTCCTGCCGAATGCAGCTGCAGCAGGTGTTTTCCCGGCAGGTGTTTCATCCGCTTGAACTGCTGGCCCCTGCCTGATCGACAACCACCTGTGTATAAAACCCTGCCGGCAGCGTAACGGGGAGTCCAACCCGGGTTCACGATAACGGCAGCAACTGCTTGGCCCATTCCGGCAGGGGATCTGCCATCAGAGCTCCCTGAACTCACCGAGTTCAGTTGATTTCAGGGTATGTCAATGAGATTGCCGTCTCTGCAAACCGCCTGCCTCTGAAAACCCGGTGCGCAACAGGGCATCCCGGCTGATCATGCCCTGGAACCGGTTGTCATCATCCACCACAGGCAGGCGTTTCAAGGCTTTTTCGATCATCAGGGCCATGGCTTCTTCAATCAGCATCTCTTTGCGTACCACCACCAGATCCGTGGTCATGACCTCACTGGCGGTGGTGGCGGCCAGGATCTGCGACAGATCGGCCCGGTCATTATCCTGTTTAAAGACATGAAACGGTTTGGACAGCAGGTGCCAGATCCCTTCCTGTCCCGGCTTGAAATACCGCAACAGGTCCCGGTCCGAGATCAGGCCCAGCAGCTTTCCCGTGTCATCCACCACCACCACCCGCTGGATGTCATTGTCGTCAATAATCCGGATCACTTCGTCTATGGGGGTTTCAGGCAAAACAGCATGCACATCCTGTCTCAGGATATCCCCTACATGTTTGAGGTTCTCCACCTCCACATTCCGGGCACTGAAAGCGCGCCAGTCGGGTGCCTCGTGCATCACGATCCTGAAAATATCCAGCCGGGACAAGATCCCCCTGAGCTTTCGGTTGCCGTCCACCACCGGCAGCCGTTTGAGGCCCTTGGCAAGCATCCGGTCCACAGCCTCGGACAACGGCCGGTCTTCAGTGATGACAACCACCGGCGCAGTCATGATCTCTTTGATTTTTTTTTCCGAGAGCTGATCAAACACCGTTTCCCGCCGGGCCTGATCCGATTCCGACAGCAGGTCCAGGCGCAGAGGAAGCCCGCCTCTGCGGATCAGGTCACCCTGGGTGACCATTCCCACGGGCTGCTGGTTGCCATCCACCACCGGCAGCCCGGTGAAGATCGATGCCAATAGAATCCGGGCCGCATCACCCACCGGGGTGTCCGGAATGACGCTTTGCGGATCCTGTGTCATCACATCCCGGACCTGCAGCTGTCTGGGGAAAAAGGAGCAGCGGGTCCGGTGGCTGAGGACATTCAGGTCATGAAGGGCCACAATCCCGTCGGTGACAATCCGGTTCAGCCCGTCCACCACACGATCTGTTTCCGCCGCAGGCACCAGGATACAGATGCGGACCGGCAGATTGTAGGACAGAATTTCCAGGCGCCCCATGGCCTTCTCCCCGTTTTCGTAACACCCGGCAATCCCCCGGGTGACCATGCACCGGGCCGCTATCTTCAAGTCATGCACATAGGCAAGGACCGCATCCGTCACCGGTTGTTTAAGGTACCGGGCCGCTTCGCTGGTAAAAATCTCAATGGCTTTATAATGCAGCATCATCCCCTCCTATTTCACGCTGCCGATCCACAATCCGATAACGGTCAATGCAAGCCCGCCCAGGTTGTTGACCAGGATGTTCACCACCGGTTGCATCATCAGACCGGCCCGGCCGGCACTGACCGTTTCCATGGAAAAGGTCGAAAAGGTTGTCATGGCACCCAAAAAACCGGTGATCAGCAGCAGACGCATCTCCGGGGTCAGCAGCCGGACCCGGTCCGACAGCCCGAACAGCAGTCCGATGAGAAAACACCCCGCCAGGTTCACGGTCAGGGTCCCCCAAGGGAAGCGGGTGCCCCACAGGTTGACCGCCAGAAGGCTGATTCCGTAACGGCTTGCGGCGCCCAGGCTGCCGCCCACCATGACCAACAGCAGTTTTTCCATTTTTTATACGGCCCTTTCTTTATTCAATGATATGCCTCTTTTTATCACCATCCCTCTAAAATAACAGCAGAAAAATCGTCCGGCGGTTTCAGTGCAGACCGGCATCGGTCTGGCTTAATCTGTGTGCATTTGGGCCCGATCTTTTGATTGAGTTCATTTGAGGCCTGTGATAACGTCTGCAACCGTATTGGTTGACTTTACTCAAACAGCCGGCTGGAAACCTGGCATTGCCGACAGCTGGAATTGATGGATCCTTCCGGGAGATTGTTTATGTCGTTTGGTCAGACCGTGATTTTAGCCGTACTGCAGGGCTTTACGGAATTTCTGCCGGTTTCAAGTTCCGCCCATCTGCTGCTGGTACCCGTCTTAACCGGATGGCAGGACCAGGGGCTGGCCTTTGACGTGGGGCTTCACGCCGGCAGCCTGGCCGCGGTGATCCTCTATTTTCGAAAAGAAATTGGTGACATGATCTCAGGATTCTGGGGTTCTGTGGTCAGAAAAACCGTGGATGACAACGCCCGCCTGGCATGGGCAATCATTTTCGGCACCCTCCCTGTGGGGCTTGCCGGGCTGCTGTTGAGAGACGTGGTGGCCGGGATTTTCCGCTCTCCCATTGTCACCGCGGCCGGGCTGATCGGTTTCGGACTTCTGCTGGGGTGGGCGGACTGGAAAAAAAAGGGCGACCGGTCCATCCGGCAGCTGGGCTGGCGGGATGTGGTGCTGATCGGATGCGCCCAGGCCCTGGCCTTGATCCCCGGCACCTCCCGGTCCGGGATCACCATTACCGCAGGACTGATGGCTGGTTTTTCCCGGGAAGCTGCGGCAAGATTTTCCTTTCTGCTGTCCATTCCGGTGATCGCCCTGGCCGGCATGCTGGAAACCGCCACTCTTATAAAAATCAGTGGCGGGGTCGACTGGGTGCCCCTTGTCCTGGGAATGCTCATTTCAGGTATCACGGCCTTCACCTGCATTCATTATTTTCTGGCCCTTATCCGCAAAATCGGCATGCAGCCCTTTGTGATATACCGGATTCTTCTGGGAGGCCTGCTGCTGATACTCTATCTGTAAAAAATATTAAAAAAAATTGGCCCGGCGCCGCTCCTCATGATATATAATACCCGGTTCCCATACGCAGCTTAAAACCACCGGGAGGACAAACCAACCGACGATGAACGGAAATTCGTTTGTGGAGATCGCCGCCATTTTAGGTCTGGCAACCCTGACCGGTATTGTCGGGCAAAAACTGCGCCAGCCGTTGATCATCATGTTTCTGGCAACCGGTATTCTGGCCGGGCCTTCTTTTCTGGGCATCATACACAGCTATGAACAGATCGAGCTGCTGGCCCACATGGGCATTGCCCTGCTGCTGTTCATCGTGGGACTCAAGCTGGACCTGAACCTGATCCGCACCACGGGCCCTGTGGCCCTGGCAACGGGTCTGGGGCAGATTGTGTTCACCTCCCTGATCGGGTTTGTCATCGCCATGGCCATGGACATGTCTTTTCTCACCGCCGCCTATGTGTCGGTGGCCCTGACATTTTCCAGCACCATCATCATTGTCAAGCTGCTGTCCGACAAAAAAGAGATCGATTCCCTCCATGGCCAGATTGCCTTAGGATTTCTGATTGTTCAGGACATTGCCGCCATTCTGGCCCTGGTGGCCCTGACCACCTTAGGCACCTCTGTTTCCCAGGAAGGACCGGCATATTTATCGGTGGTGCTGATCGGGACAAAAGGGCTTGGGATGCTGGTGATTGTGGGGCTGCTCATGAGATATGTGATCCCATATCTGGTGAATCGCCTGGCCCATTCCCTGGAGCTGCTGACCCTGTTTGCCATTGCATGGGCCGTTCTTTTAGGTGCGGGAAGTGAGGTTTTGGGATTCAGCAAGGAGGTGGGGGCATTTCTGGCCGGCGTGTCTCTGGCATCCACCACCTACCGGGACTCCATCGGTGCCCGGCTGACCGGCCTGAGGGATTTTCTGCTGCTGTTTTTCTTCATCGACCTGGGGGCCCGGCTGGACTGGTCCATGGTGGGTGCCCAATTGGGGGCGGCCCTGGTGTTTTCCATCTTCGTGCTCATCGGCAATCCCCTGATTGTACTGATCATTATGGGATTGATGGGATACCGCCGCAGAACAGGATTCCTGGCCGGGCTGACCGTGGCCCAGATCAGTGAATTTTCTTTGATCGTGGCGGCCCTGGGATTGAGTATCGGCCACATTACCGAGCAGACCATGGGACTGATCACCCTGGTGGGAGTGGTGACGATTTTTCTGTCCACATACATGATTCTGTATTCCTATCCCCTGTACCGGTTTTTATCCGGACCGTTGAAGATTTTTGAACGCCGGCATCCATACCGGGAAGCTGCCATCGATACCTTGAAAAAAACCCAGCAGATCGATGTCATCCTGGTGGGTCTGGGCAAATACGGCAACGGCCTGGGGGAATACCTGCTGCGCCGGGGGAAAGCCATACTGGGCGTTGACTTTGATCCCGGGGCTCTGGACCGGTGGCGCAAAAAAGGCGTGCCGGTTCTCTATGGCGACATGGCAGACCCGGAGATGCATGAACACCTGCCGTTGAACACCGCCGGATGGGTGATCAGCACGGTGCGCTCAAAAGAGATGAATCTGGCACTGATCCACAATCTGAAAAAAGACGGGTATACCGGCAAAGTGGCGGTAACGGCGGCAACCGATCCGGAGGCAACAGAATATGAAACCGCCGGTGCCCGCCTGGTGTTCCGCCCGTTCAAGGATGCCACGGAACAGGCGGCAGATGCCCTGACCTATGCCATGGATTTCTTGCCGGAAACTGTTGACTGGCCCATCTCTTTCCGTGAAATCCGTATCCGGTCCGACGCGTCTGCCGCCGGAAAAATCATCAAGGACATTCCATTGTCCACAGCCGGGGTGTCGGTGCTGGCCGTGAGCCGGGGAGGCCGTGTCCATTATGAGCCGTCACCGGATTTCAGGGTTTTCCCCGGGGACCGGCTGCTGCTAATGGGATCGCCGGCCGGATTGAGAGATGCGGAAAGCCTGCTCAGTCACATTGAAATGAAAAAAACGGCATCTGATATCAACCGGTTTGAAATTGCAAAAATCCAGGTGGCCGACGATTCCATAATTTCTGGAAAATCGCTGGCGGAACTGCAGTTCAGGCAGACCTATGGCGCCAACCTGGTGGGGATCCGCAGGGGCGAAAAACAGATCACGGCCATCAATCCGGCAGAAAAACTGCGGGCCGGAGACTGCCTTATTGTGATCGGAAAAGCCGATGTGATAACAACCCTTAAAGAGCGGGCGTTCCTGTAGCCTGCAGCCAAAAATATGAGGATTTGATGAAACGGTTCAAGAACATACTTTATGTCAGCGAGACCGGCGTGGATCAGACGCCGGCCATGACCAGAGCTGTATCTCTTGCAAAAAACAATCAGGCGGATTTGACGGTGGTAGATGTGATCCCTGAGGGGGTCCTTGGCGATGCGGCTGGACTGCTGCCGGACAGCCGAACCGCCGGGGAAGTTACGGCCGGGGTGATAATGGATCGCCGCAGGGCACTGGCATCCCTGATTTCACCGTTTACACAGAACCCTGACATCCGGATACAAGTGGTGACAGGCACGCTGTTTCTGGAAGTGATCCGCATGGTATTGTCCCAGTCCTTTGATCTGGTGATCAAGCCGGCGGAAGACCCGGACTGGATGGACCGGCTGTTCGGCAGTGATGACATGCATCTGCTGCGCAAATGCCCCTGCCCGGTATGGCTGATGAAACCGGGTGAAAAATCCAGGTTCAATACCGTTCTGGCTGCGGTGGATATCGACCCGGTCCACCCGGTGCCCACCAGCCCGAACCTGAACCGGACCATCCTGGAGCTGGCCGGATCGATTGCCCTGGCCGACAAAGCCTCCCTGCACCTTGCCCATGCCTGGGATGCCTCTGCCGAACAGACCTTTCTGTCACACAGGGGCATTGCAGCCGAAAGTGTTGACACATACGTTCAAAAAAAACAAGCCGTGCACACAGATGGGCTGTCCGCCTTAGGAAGTGCCCTGGAAACCTGGATCGGCCCCGATGCCGGGAAACCGGTTGCCCCCCGGCTTCACCTGATCCAGGGACCGGCAAAAAAAATGATCCCCCAACTGGCCCATGATCTGTCCGCAGATCTGGTGGTCATGGGAACCATTGCCCGCACCGGCGTTTCAGGTCTTTTCATCGGCAACACGGCAGAGGCGGTTTTTCATCAGCTGAAGTGTTCAATCCTTGCCGTCAAGCCCCCGGGATTTGAATCCCCGGTCAAACCGGGCTGATATCCGGACACAATCACAGGGTTTTTCAGGGCACCCATCAGTGTGCCCGAAATTTTCTGCCTCTCTCAACAGATGCCTGCAAAAAAAAAGATTGATTTTCCATTGAATCATGCCTACCATTAAATATCACATTGTGGTATAAATAATAATTCAAGGCCGATAGACTTGAAACCATAAACTTGTCCTTACGAAAAATCATTACAGGAGACCCCATGGCGCCCATTGAACTGGACCATTCAGCCCAGGACTTCATTGATCAGGTTGAAAATCTGAGCCATTCCCATTTGAGCCGGTGCTGGCACTGTCTGACATGCAGCGGGGGATGCCCCTTCAGCGAAGACATGGATTACATGCCCAACGCGATCATCCGGATGATCCAGTTCGGGCTCAGGGAAAAAGCCCTGTCCTGCTCCACCATCTGGCTGTGCGTAGGGTGCAACACCTGCGCCATGCAATGCCCCAACGGGGTGGATGTGGCAGCAATCATGGACGGGCTCCGTCAAATGGCCATCCAGGAAAAAATCCCGGCTGCCGAACCCGGAATCCTTTCCTTTCACAATGCAGTCATCGACTCCATTGCCCGGTATGGCCGGACCCACAAGCTGGAAATCATGATGCGCTATAAACTGGCCAGCAAGGATCTGTTTTCAGACATTGACCTGGGATTTAAAATGATGTCCCGCCGCAAACTGGACCTGATGCCTTCAAGAGTCAAGGACAAAAAAAGTATCCGCAATATATTCAACCAGAACCAGACAGGCAGGTGATCATGACCCCTCTTTCTGAAAACAGTTTAAGTTATTTTCCCGGATGTTCCCTGGCCACCACGGCCAAGGAAAACAATGCCTCTCTGCACACATTCCTGGACCATTTCGGCATCACGCTCACCGAGGTGGACGACTGGAACTGCTGCGGTTCCTCCTCCACCCACAGTGTGAACTCGGAACTGGCGTTTTCCCTGGCGGCCCGCAATCTGTTCCAGGCGCCGCCGGACAAACCTATGCTCATCGCCTGTCCCGGCTGCTATCTGCGGCTCAAGCAGGCCCAGAGGGAACTGGCCGGTTCAAAACAGCGCCAGGAAGCATGTGAACGGCAGTTCAACCGGCCCTACAACCCGGATCTCAAGCTGGTGCATTTTTTCGAGCTGCTGGCGGACATGAGCAGAGAAGGAATTTTCAAAGAACTGGGCGGCCGGCTCAAGGGGTTGAAAATCGCCCCCTATTACGGCTGCATGCTGGCCAGACCGCCCCACATGAACAAGGAAAAAAACCATTACGGCCTGATCGAAAAAACCATGGCAGCTTTGGGGGCCGAGTCGGTCTACTGGTCTTTCATGTCCCGGTGCTGCGGCACGTTCCTGTCGGTCAGCCGGCCTGAAATTGCCCAAAAACAGGTGAACCGTATCATGCAGGGCGCCATTGCCACCGGAGCGGAATGTATTGTCACCGCCTGTGCCATGTGCCATCTGAACCTGGAGATCCGGTGCCTGAAAGAAAACCGGATCCCCATTTTTCACTTTTCAGAACTGCTGTCTTTAGCCCTGGAGGGCAAATTCTCCAGAGCCTGGCTCAAGCGCCACCTGATCGATCCGACCCCGCTGCTGGAAGAAAAGCAGCTGATCAACGACCTGGTTCCGGCAGGAAAATGACAGGTCAGTTTTTATTCAGAGCCTGTATCAGCAACACCCCGCCTGCCAGTAGAAAAGGAATGCTCAGCATCTGGCCGGTATTCAGAGAAAAATTGTGTAAATAAGCCTCCTGGGGAATTTTAACAAATTCAACCAGTATCCGGGACACAAAAACCAGTACCAGAAACAGGCCAAAGATCAGGCCGCTCCTGGCGGCAGCTTTTTTCCGGGTGTAAACGATGACCAGAATCACCCATACCGCCAGATAGGCCAGGGCCTCGTACAGCTGTGCCGGATGCCTGGGAACGGCATCGATTCTCTCAAAAATGATCGCCCAGGGTACGGAGGCCGGCAGACCCGCAATTTCCGAGTTGAAAAAATTCCCCAGCCGGATCAAGGCCCCTGCCAGGCAGGCCGGCATGGCAATCCGGTCCAGAAGCCATAACCAGGACTCCCGGGTTTTCAACGTATACAGATACAGGCTGATCAAGGCCCCGATACCGCCGCCGTGACTGGCCAGCCCCCCCTCCCAGACAGCGGCGATCTTCCAGGGATGGGCCAGATAATACCCCGGATCATAAAACAGGCAGTGCCCGAGCCGGGCACCGATGAGGGTACCGGCCACCAGATAAATCAGCAACAGGTCCAGATTCCGGTTCTGTTGTTTCTCACGGGTATATATCCATTTCATGAAGTAATAGCCCAGCAAAAAAGCCAGGGCGAACCATACGCCGTACCATCGTATCTGCAATGGGCCGATGGCAACAATGGCCGGGTCCATGCCCCACTCAAAATAGGTCATGATTCTTGATCATCCCCGCAAAAAAACCCTTGCACCGCATCATACCGGAAACTCCCTGAGGGTTTCGTGGGCACCCTTATGCATTTCATACCAGAATTCAAATGCCGCCTGGTGCTTGTCATTGTCAAACAGTTCCAGCCACCGGTCCAGTTCGGGGTCCTCAAGCCGGTCCACCGTTTTCTTGTT
>DATHSR010000164.1:0-3394 GCA_035464035.1 Desulfotignum sp.
CGTAGCGGTGTATGCCACCCCGGCTTCATCAGATCCATACAGGGGCAGTTCCCGATTTGCCTGAATATCGGCCACCCACCCGGGGTTGAGCAGCATGGACTTGCCCGACAGCACCAGATCCGCATCAGCCAGGGCGGATTCCGCACTCCGGCGGTCATGGATTTTGCCGCAGATCAAAAGGGGCAGGTTTGTGACCTCCCGGGTGATCCGGGCCATGGTGCGACCCGTGTCAAAGGCATTGTGTAAAAAATCATAGGTGGAAACCGAAATGGCGTCCACCGGGTCTTTTGAAAACAGCTGCACCATCTGCTGCCATTCAGCAGCACCTGAAAACAGAGACACGTCCATGTCGGCAATCCCCCAGTTGGAAATGCGCACCAGCAGAAGCCGGTCCTCGGGTATCACCGGCCTGACCGCCTGGATCACCTCGTGGACAAACCGGTACCGGTTTTCCATGGACCCGCCGTATGCATCGGTTCTCCGGTTGGAATAGGCGGACAGAAACTGGCTGAGCAGGTATCCGTGGGCACAGTGCAGCTCCAGCCCGTCAAACCCGGCGGCCACCACCCCTTTGGCGGTTTCCACAAACCCGGTGATCACATGGTCCATGTCAAACCGGGACATCGGCTCGGGCACCGGATAGGGCTTGCCGGTCATGGGATTTTCCTGCATCGGTGCCACAGGACTCGGGGCGATCACCCGGTTGGCGGGGTTGATCCCTTCATAGGCCATCCGGCCGCAATGAAACACCTGGCAGATGGAAACCGCACCGTGGCCCCGGATCGCATCGGTCACATCCTTCCAGGCATCCACCTGTTTCTGGTTCAGTATCCGGGCCTGGCCGGGATAGCCCTGGGCGCTTTCATAATCGGTGACAATGGCCTCGGTATACACCAGGCCGGCCCCGTTTTTTGCCCGGGTTTTCAGAAATGCCAGCACATCCTGTCTGGGAATGCTGTCTCCGGCAGCTGACATCCTTGTCATGGGCGCGACACCAATGCGGTTTTTAACGGTCTTGTTTGCGATGGTAAACGGTGAAAACAGCTGCGGTTTCATCTCTGTCTCCCGGGTTAAGGTTGGGATTTACATTAAAGAATAATCTAAGCCCGATTCCGGGTCATGTCAATGTGGGGAATATCATCTTCAAGATAAGGATCTGACACCGGAACAAACCCGTGGGACCGGTAAAACGCGGTCAGATAGGTCTGGGCAGATATGGTGATCCCCTTGCCCGGCCAGATCCGGCCGGCCGCAGCCAGGATCTGCTTCACCAGCAGATGCCCCAGCCCTGTTTTCCTGTAAACAGGCGCCACCGCCACCCGGCCGAAACTGATGTCGGAAAACCGGACCCCCGGTGCCAGTAACCGGGCATACGCAGCCAGACCGCCATCCGTTGCCCGGCCCAAAAAATGCCGGGTGTCTGCCAGCAGATCCTTGCCGTCCAGTTCCGGATAGGCACAGGCCTGTTCCACCACAAACACATCCACACGGAGTCTGAGCAGTTCATAGAGCTGCCCGGGTGCCAGCTCATCAAACCGGCACACCTGCCATTCAATTGAATTGCCTTCAGTCATCTTCTCTTGCCCCTTGTCTCACCTTTTATTGATACCCCATCCCTCCATCCAGTGCAAGACCCGGCATCAACAAAGCGGTCAGCCGCAGCTTCTGAAGCTGGCGGCGGATCTGACGAAAAGGGTATTGACATCAGGATGAATGCCTGTGAAAATGAGGATCTTAAAAAATTTGTCTCACCATGGACCGCCCGCCGGAACGCACCTTTCGGGTATCTTGCCCGGTGCCGGACGGGCGGACCGGTATGCGCAAGAAGGAGAACCGTCATTGAAATATTATGAAAAGGACCGGGTTCAGTCCCTGCCGGTCAGGGAGGCTGTGGGGAAAATGCTGCGCCACGACATCACCCGCATCGTCCCGGATCTGTTCAAGGGCCCGGCCTTCAGAAAAGGCCATATCATTACCGAGGCGGATGTGGAGCAGCTGCTGGATCTGGGCAAGCAGCATGTCTATGTGGCCTGCCTCACCGGGGAAGTCCACGAAAACGATGCAGCACAGCGTATCGCCCGGGCCGCTGCCGGAAAAAACATTCTGCTCTCCGATCCGAAAGAGGGCAAGGTGGGATTCACCGCCGGCACTTTCGGCCTGCTGAAAATCAATGTGGACGGCCTGATGCATCTCAACAGCATCCCGGATGTCATCTGTGCCACCCTTCACACCCACCAGGCTGTGGAACCGGGACAGGATCTGGCCGGGACCCGGGTGATCCCGCTGTCCATCGATGAAAACCATGTTGTGGACGCAGA
This sequence comes from Desulfotignum sp., assembly GCA_035464035.1. GTDB lineage: Bacteria > Desulfobacterota > Desulfobacteria > Desulfobacterales > Desulfobacteraceae > Desulfotignum. The sequence goes on from DATHSR010000164.1 coordinate 2,319, forward strand.
AAAAGTGTGCGAACAGTTTTTCCCCATCATTGATGTCACCCCGTTTTCCCGGGTGGATGTGGGATTGGTGGTCACCGGCTCCGAAGTTTTTTCCGGACGGATCAGAGACGGGTTCGGTCCGGTGGTCCAGAAAAAGTTCGAAGAACTGGGTTCCCGGATCATGGGCAAGAAAATCGTCTCCGATGACATGGACATGACCGTGGCCGCCATCCGGCAGTTCCTGGATGACGGGGCAGCGTTTATCGCTGTCACCGGTGGCATGTCCGTGGATCCCGACGACCTGACCCCGGCCGCCATCCGGAAAGCCGGCGGAGAAGTGGTTTTCTACGGAGCGCCGGTGCTTCCCGGGGCCATGTTTCTGCTGGCCTATATCGGAGATGTGCCGGTGGTGGGCCTGCCCGGCTGCATCATGTATTACCGGGCCTCTATTTTCGATCTGGTGGTGCCCCGGCTCCTGGCCGGAGAAACCGTCACCCGCAAGGATATCATCCGCATGGGGCACGGGGGGTTTTGCGCTGCCTGCAAAACCTGCCGGTTTCCCCGGTGCAGCTTTGGAAAAAACTGACCATGGAACTGTCAAACCAGCAGATCCTTGCCTGTCTTGAAAAAGGCGCCCCTGTTGCCCTGGCCGCCATTCTCACCCACCAGGGCTCCACACCCAGAACTTCGGGCTCCCGGATGGCCGTGATGCCCGATGGCAGCATCCTTGGAACCATCGGCGGCGGGCTGCTGGAAGCAAGGGTCAGGGACACCTGCCTGGAACTGATCAAAAAAAAGACGTGCAGAATTCAGCCCTTTTTCCTGAACCAGGAACTCAAAGACGGCCTGGACATGGTCTGCGGAGGAAGTCTCACCGTGCTCATGGAAACCCTGGTGCCCGGACCGGAACTGATTTCTGTTTTTAAGGCCCTGGCGGCACAGGAGCAGGCCGGCCAAAAAGGGGTGCTGGTATCGAAAATGTACGGCACCCCCCAGGGGGAATTCACCCTGCAAAAAAGCCTGGTCCTGCCGGACGGCACCGTAACCGGGGCCGGCGTCATCCCAAAACCCCTGCTGGACGATATCTGTGACAACCT
>DATHSR010000165.1:0-5256 GCA_035464035.1 Desulfotignum sp.
TGGATCACGGTGCCGGTCACCCGGATGCAGTGTTCGCCGCGCAGGGCTGCGGCGGTTTCACATACAGGGGCTTCGGCTTTTTCGGGATCAAACACCACCTGGACAATACCGGTCCGGTCCCTCAGATGGATAAACAGGATCTCGCCGTGGTCCCGCAACGCATCCACCCATCCGGCAAGCAGAACCTGCCGGCCGGTGTGATCCATATTCAGACTGCCGCAGTATCTGCGCTGGTCAAAATTCATATCAGGATTCCTTATTCAGATTTCCGTTCGGTTCTACCATCGGCCCGGCAAAAGGTCAACAGTGACATGGCCCGGGATCTTCGGTTGAATCTCCTTTCCCCGGGTTTGACTTTGCGACGAAAATTCCTATTCTGATTTTATGATGTCAACTTTTTTGTCAAGGAGATCTGCCATGAAAAAAATCGGTTTGCTGTTCATCATATTGTGTCTGGGTTCAACGGTCCAGGCAGGCGGGAACCGGGTGGAATATACGGTGGACAATAGCGTGTTTGAAGGGTTTTTCATCAGCCCGGCACCCGGCGCCCCGCTGGTGGTCATGGTTCATGACTGGGACGGTCTGGGTGATTATGAGATCCGCCGTGCACAGATGCTGGCTGATCAGGGATATGCCGTTTTTGCCGCAGACATGTTCGGCAGAGGCATCCGGCCCGAAAAGATTTCCGAACGGCGGCAGCTGACCAATGAATTATACCAGGACCGGGAACGGATGCGCCGCCTGCTGCAGGGGGCGCTTGCCGCCGCCGCTGACCAGGGCGGGGATATCTCACATGCCGTGGCCATGGGATACTGCTTCGGGGGCACCGTGGTGCTGGAACTGGCCCGGTCCGGCCAGGATATGAAAGGGTTTGTCAGTTTTCACGGGGGATTGGCAACACCGCCGGGCCAGGATTATGCCCGGACCTCCGGCAGCCTGCTGATCCTGCACGGCAGTGCGGACACCGCCGTGACCCTGACCGAATTTGCCGAACTGGCCCAGGCCCTGGAACAGCACGGCATACCCCATGAAATGATCACCTATGGGGGGGCACCCCATGCGTTCAGCGTTTTTGGAACGGACCGGTACCGGGAGGATGCGGACCGCAAATCCTGGCAGCGGTTTCTGGACTACCTGGATCAGACCCTGTCCGGCAGGTAGTCCTCCCGTACCGGAGAAAACACTTCCACGGCCACGGCATCCTCTATAACCGTGGCTCCATGGGGGGTGTTGCCGGCCACACACCAGCTGTCACCGGGCGCCACATCAAAAGTGTCCTCTCCGATGGTCATTTTCAGACGGCCGCTCACCAGAAATCCGGTCTGTTCGTGGGGGTGGGTGTGAACCGGCAGGGTATGGCCGCCGGCCAGCCTGAACTGGGACAGAAGGGTGTTGTCGCCGTAAACCAGGGTCTTGATCTGTATTCCCGGCATGGCCTGTTTGAATCCAGTGTCCTGTGCCTTGTAAAACATGGGGTGGTTCCTTGTTTGTGTTAATGATATGTGGCGGGTTTCACACCGGCCGGGTGATTTTTTCCAGCAGGGCCTGATAGGCCTCGCTGAGTTCCACAAATTTTTCATGGCTGCCGCCCCTGTCCGGGTGGTGTTCCCGGGCCAGTTTCCGGAACCGCCGGGTCAGGGCGCGTTTGTCCATGATGGCCAGTTCCGTTACGGTGAGATTGAAAATCTCTCTGGCCCTGGACCGGGACACGGCCGGTTTGGAGGGCGGGTGGAAAAACCGGCTCCGGAACCTGAAATCCTGCGTCATCTCTTCGAGCAGCACCGTGTCCCCGTAAGGGTGGTCAAAAAACATGACCGCGTACCGGATCAGGTGGTCATGCAGCTGCCCGGACCGGTTGAACAACGTTTTGTTCAGATGGCACAGTTCCTGGATGAAAAAGGTATCCACCCGGGTCTGATCCAGGACATGGGGCATTTTTTTGGCCAGAAATCCCGTGAAAAACCGCTGCAGGTCAAAGATGGTGTAGACATAGGATTTGAGCTCTCTGTGGTTCAGGCGGCTTTCCTGCAGGATGAATCCCTGCTCGATCTCATCTCTGCATTTTCCCTGAAGTGTCCGGAACAGGGCCGGCGGCATGTTCACCAGAGGCCCCTGGTCCATGTTGCCGAACTTGAGAAAATGGGTCCGGCGCTTGTCAAAGGCATGGGTGGACCGGGACACCGCCGCTTTTTCCTCCCGGGTCATACGCCGGTATGAAGATGTCCTGCCGCGTTCCCTGAAATGGGTGGTGGCCTGCCGGATATCGGGCCGGACAAAAGGCCAGAACAGGTCTTCCAGCTCATCGGGATCAAAGTGCGTCGCCTGTTTTGAAATCCGGGTGACCAGTTCCGGGCTCACATGCCAGGCATTGCCGCCGGGATAGTCGATCCAGGCCCCGGGCAGGGGCCCCAGGGAGCAGATCTCCCGAAACCCGGAAATATCATTTTCCAGAACCGATTCCCTGAGCCGGTAGGTGGTCTGGCGGTGGTTACTTATTTTTGCCAGGTACATGGGATATCCATTTCATGCCTGCCTAGTATTTACAGGGGGTGGGCAGGTATTTCTGCAGCAGATTTCTCTGGGCTCGGGAGCGGTCTGGAAGCACATAGGCGGCACAGCGTCTTTTGATTTCCCTGGAGACGTTGTCTGCCACCCGGCCCTTTTGTGACCCTGGCGGGCCCATCTGAATGCCGGTTTTGTCAAAAATGCGGGTGACCCGCTGCTCTTTTCTGTAGAGTGCCGCTGATCCGATGGACAGAAAACTGCCGGTGTCCAGGGATTTTGCCAGCTTTTCCTTGAGCTGCGGATCCATGGAAAGATCAAGCCCCTGAAGGAGCCGGTTGCAGTTGATCAGCATCTCCTCGTCCAGGATCATTTTTGTAAAACCGGCCCCGGCAAAGGAGGCCATCAGACCGGGAGAGCAGAACACTTCCTGCACGTCTGTCAGGGAAAAAGGGGCCAGCGCAGTCATGCAGGATTCAAACCCGCTCTGGAAATCATTTTCCCGGCTGTCGGAAAAACACCCGCAAAGTGTGCAGTCTATCGATAAATGCCGGCACACCTCGTAAAACATGATCTGCATATACAGATATTCCGGGCTGCCGTAAGCGGGCTGCATGGTTTTCAAATCGGTCATGGTGGAAAAACAGTTGAGGCTCACAGGAGTTCCCGGCCTGAGAAGCTGTAAATAGACGATCCCGGCCAGGGAAATGGCCACATCGTGGATGACGGTGCCCATCAGGCTTTCCGGTCCGGTCATGAAGGTGAGGGTACACGGAGACAAAGTGATCTCCTGTGCCTCTTCCACCAGTACCTCCAGGTTTATCAGGCACTCTTGGTCATAGGACAAAGGTGCCATGGGGCAGAGGCTCTGTCCCATCACCGGCAGGGTATCCGCTTCCCGGATCTCTCTGATCAGGTGGATCGCTTTTTTTGCGCTGGCGCGGACATCGCCGTGCCGGGTGTTGGAGCGGGTGGCCCGCAGTCCGATGGCCGGCCGCCGGTCCGAGTATTTGAGCATCATGGCGATCTGGCCTAAAAAAGGATCTTCACTGTCGTTGCCTTCCGGGTCCGCCACCCCGGGGTTGGCGGATTCATAAAGATCAGCGGTTTGTGCCAGCTGATACATTTGAACGGCATCCGCAATGGTGCCGCGCCGGAACTGTCCGGTGCGGTCATCCAGTATCATGGGGGCATTGCCGAAAGGGGAGGCGGCTGCCACTCTTTTTCTGTCTGCGGGTGGTTTGGCGGATTCCGGCACAAGCTTCAGGGCCTTTTCCAGAAGCGATGCCGGGATCCGGACCTGTTTGCCATGGACGGTTGCCCCGTGTTTTTGGAACAGGTCCCGGGCGCTGTCGGTTTCAAAGGCCACGCCAACGTCAGACAGGATGTCTGCGGCCTGATCACAGATGGACACGATGGTCTGCCGGTCAAGCAGTGCAGGGGCGTTACAGACCGGAACGGCTCGCTTTTTGTCAAAATCGCCCCAACTCGGATCAGACAAGTTTTCTTTTTTTTGATATGCCATGGAAAATGTTATATTAAAGAGACGATCAAAATGCAATCTTGAAAACCATGGGAGGTGATCATGCCAGAAGATTGTTCGGTAAAACTCAAACTGCAGCGCCAGCCTGTCACAGAGGGTGCCGGGGTCCGGCTGAACCGGCTGTTCGGCCATGCCGAAGCCCCGGCCCTGGATCCGTTCCTGCTGCTGGATGATTTCAGGTCCGACAGGCCCGAGGATTATCTGAAAGGATTTCCCTGGCATCCCCACCGGGGCATCGAAACCATCACCTATGTCCTGAAAGGGGATGTGGAGCACGGGGACAGCCTGGGCAATAAAGGGACCATCTCGTCCGGGAATGTGCAGTGGATGACCGCCGGCAGCGGCATCATTCACCAGGAGATGCCCAAGGGGGATCAAAACGGGTCCATGCACGGATTCCAGCTGTGGGCCAACCTGCCGGCGGCCCGGAAAATGATCTCCCCCAAATACCGGGACATCACGGCGGACCAGGTGCCTGAGATCACCCTGGCCGGACAGGTCCTTGTGAAAATCATCGCCGGCAGTGTCGACGGGGTCAGCGGCCCGGTGGACGACATTGTGATTGAACCCACATTCCTGGACTGCCAGGTGCCGGCCGGGGCCGTGTTCAGCCACGACGTTGACCCGGCCCACACCGTTTTTATCTATGTGATCGGCGGCAGGGGCAGGACCGGCGGCACCGCGATTCAAAACGGGGACCTGGTGCTGTATGACAGCGGAGACCGCCTGACAGTGTCTGCAACCGGCGAACCGGTCCGGTTCCTGCTGCTGTCCGGCCGGCCCCTGAACGAACCGGTGGCCTGGAGAGGCCCCATTGTCATGAATACCAGCCAGGAGCTGGAAACCGCATTCCAGGAATACCGGAACGGCCGTTTCATCAAAACCTGATGGCCCGGGTTTCCGGCTGAATCAGGTGCCTGTCGGGTTTTGCACCACCGCCGGGTACGGCTGTTCCGCTGGCCCGACATAGATCTGCCGGGGCCGGTTGATGCGCCAGTCCGGATCATGGATGCTTTCCAGCCACTGGGCGATCCAGCCGGGCAGCCGGCCGATGGCGAACATCACCGGAAACATCTGTTTGGGGATGCCGATGGCCCGCAGGGTAATGCCTGAATAAAAATCGATGTTCGGGTAAAGGTGGCGGGAGACAAAGTAATCATCCTCGAGGACCGCCTGCTCCAGCTCCTGGGCGATGTCCAGAAGCGGGTCTG
>DATHSR010000166.1:0-3843 GCA_035464035.1 Desulfotignum sp.
CACCGACCGCATCGTGGTCAAGCCGGCCTGGGAATCCTTTGAACCGGGTCCCGCAGATATCGTGATTCACCTGGACCCGGGCATGGCCTTCGGTACGGGCACCCACCCGTCCACCTGCATGTGCCTGGCGCAGATTCAGGCCTGCCTGGTCCCCGGCCACACCTTTCTGGATGTGGGGTGCGGCTCGGGCATTCTCATGATCGCGGCGGCAAAGCTGGGGGCATCCGCCCTGGCCGGCGTTGACACGGATCCCGCTGCCGTGGAGGTGGCCGCAGAAAACCTGGAAAAAAATCAGGTCCCCCGGGACCGGTACCATCTGGTTGCCGGCACCCTGGACCGGATGGATCACACCCGATACGACCTGATTGCAGCCAACATCATCGCCCAGACCATTGTGGCGGTCATGGCCGATATCAAAAAACGCATGGCACCCCATGGCCGGGCCATTCTTTCGGGCATCGTTCAAGATCGGCTGTTGGATGTAAAAACCGCCCTGGACCGCCATGACCTGGAGATTGCGCACCAGGCAGCCGATGATGAATGGGTGACGGTGACCGTAAGGCACCGGCATCCGTCGGCCCGGTGAACAGAGTATGAACCCGCCCGCCGCCCTCACCGTCACCCAGACCGAAACCGCCCTGTCATATGCCTTTTCCGGCCGCATGGACGCCCCCGGCATCGCCCGGGTCTGGGAAAACGCCTGCGCCGGGATCCGCCGGGGTGATGGTCCGTCTCTTTCCCTGGATTTGTCCGGCGTCACCTATTTTGATACGGCCGGGGCTGCTTTCATCGTCCACCTGGACCGGATGACACAATCGCGGAACTGGAAAAAAACCCGTATCACCGGGATGGATGCCGACGCATCCGCCCTGGTGGACCGTATCACCCGAAAAGAGTTTTCTGATCAACAACCGGCCCCGCCGGCCGGGCGGCTCCGGAGATTTACGGCAAACCAGGGCCGGGCCCTGGCTGATTTTCTGGCGGATGCCAGAGCCTTTATCTCTTTTTTCGGGGAGATCTGCTGGTTTGCCGGTGCCGCGCTGGTGCGGCCGGGCAGTATCCGGTGGGGGGAAACATTGCGGGTGGCGGAGCGGGCCGGGGCGGATGCCCTGCCCATCGTGGCCCTGATCAGCTTTATCGTGGGCCTGGTCATGGCGTTTCAGTCCGCCATTCCCATGAAAATGTTCGGGGCGGAAATCTATGTGGCCAACCTCATCGGCCTGGCCATGGTGCGGGAACTGGGACCGCTGATGACCGCCATCGTCCTGGCGGGACGGTCTGCGTCCGCCTTTGCCGCGGAAATCGGCACCATGAAAATCAACGAGGAGATCGACGCCCTGTCCACCATGGGACTGGAGCCGGTGCGGTTTCTGATCCTGCCCCGGGTCATCGCTTCTACCCTGATGACCCCGCTGCTCACGGTGTTCGCCATCCTGGTGGGCATTCTGGGGGGGGCGGTTGTGATTCTGTCCATGGGCCATCCGTTTGTGGCCTACTACAACCAGGTGGCGGGGTTTGTTTCCTGGGGGGATTTTGTGGGCGGTATTGTCAAGTGCTTTGTGTTCGGGGTGCTCATTGCGGCCACCGGGTGCATCCGGGGATACCAGACCCGCCAGGGGCCGTCCGCCGTAGGGGAGGCCGCCACACGGGCCGTGGTGTCTTCCATCATTCTGATTGCCGTGTTTGACGGCATTTTTTCAATCCTGTATTATATGTTGGGCGTATGAGCGAGGTGATTATACAAGTTAAAAACCTGTATGCCGGATACCACGGCCAGGCCATCATGGAAGATCTGAATTTTGAGATCCGCAAAGGGGAGGTCTTTGTGATCCTGGGGGGGTCCGGCTGCGGCAAGAGCACGGTGCTCAAGCACATGATCGGTCTTCTGCCGCCGGTGTCCGGCCAGGTGCTGATCCACGGGCAGGATATGGTCACGGCAAGGGGATCGGCCCGGAACCGGCTGCTCCAGCAGATCGGCGTGGCGTTCCAGAACGGGGCCCTGTTCGGTTCCATGACGGTGCTGGAAAATATCATGCTGCCGTTGACCGCGTTCACGCCGCTGCCCAGAGATGCCGTGGAAACCGTTGCCCGGGCCAAGCTCGGCCTGGTGGACCTGACCCGTCACAGCCACCTTCTGCCCGGTGAGCTGAGCGGGGGGATGCGAAAGCGGGCCGCCATTGCAAGGGCCATGGCCCTGGATCCGGGGGTGCTGTTTCTGGATGAGCCCTCCGCCGGTCTGGACCCGTTGACCTCTGCGGAACTGGACCGGCTCATCCTGGACCTGGCCGCCACCCTGGGCGTCACCTTTGTGATCGTCACCCATGAGCTGGAAAGTATTCTTTCCATTGCCGACAATACCATCATGCTGGAAAAAAACAAAAAAGGGATCATTGCCCAGGGACATCCCAAAGATCTGAAGGCAGACCCGGCCAATGACTATGCGTTTCGGTTTTTCAACCGGAATCCCAAAAAAGAAAGGGAATCATGACCCAGAACGCCAATTACTTCAAACTCGGTCTGTTTGTGATCACTGCCTTTGCCCTGAGCGTGGGGTTTCTCATCATGTTCGGGGCCGGCACATTCTTTAAAAAGGAGATTCTGGCAGAAACCGCATTTGATGAAACGGTCCAGGGTCTGGATGTGGGATCTGAAGTCAAGTACAAGGGGGTCAGAATCGGCACGGTCAAGGCCATCACCACCCCTGTAAAGGTCTACGGCATCCCGTCCCCCCATGTGCTGGTGATCTTTGCCCTGGACCCGGATGCATTTGCCGGTGACCAGGGCAAGACACCGGAACAGACCGTCCGGGCAGCGGTGGAACAGGGCCTCACCGTGTACCTGAGCTTCAAGGGCCTCACCGGGGCCGCATACCTGGAAACCGACTATTTCCCGGACATCGTGCCCGGCATGGATATCGCCTGGGAGCCGGAAAACCTGTTTGTGCCCTCCCGGAAAAGCAGCATCCGGCGCATGGGGGATGCCTTGAACATGATCCTGGAAAACCTGTCCGAGATCAATGTCATGGGAATGACCGCCAACCTGGAGCAACTGCTGGAAACCTTGAACCGGCAGAGTGCGGAAATCGACCTGGCCGCCCTGTCGGTCCAGGCATCGGCCATGCTCGAAGAGATCCAAAAAACCAGCCGCCATTTGTCTGAAACCATCGGGTCCGAGGATTTCCGCCAGATCATCCTGGATGCCAAAACCTCTTTTGCCGGCCTCCGGGTCATGGTGGATGAGGCCAAAGCCCCTGTGGGGCAGACCCTGACAGACCTGAGCCACAGCGCCGCCAGTGCCAGGGCCCTGACCGGTGACCTGGAGACCCGCACCGACACCAAGCTCACCCAGGTGTCCGCCCAGATCGACACCCTGCTGGAAAATCTGAACAGCACCGTCAAGATGCTGGAAACCGTGGTCTGGCTCAACACCGACACCATCCACCGGACCATTGACAATTTTGAACACACCTCGGAAAACCTCAAGCAGCTGAGCCTGGAAATCCGGCGCTATCCCGGCCGCCTGCTGCTGGAGCGGCCCCCCAAAAAACGGCCCGAAGACACCCTGGAGGGGGGGCGATGATGAACCGGACGGGCATACCCGGCGCTGTGATCTTCGGGCTCATGGTCCTGATGGGCTTTTTTTCGGCCGGCTGTTCCGGCATTGTCCGGGATTTTCCCGAACAGAACCTGTTTGCCATTGAGGCGCCCCGGGCAAGCCGGGAGGAAAGCCCGGGTTTCAACGCCGGCGGCGGGCTGCTGCTGCGCCAGTTTGATATCGCGGCTGAGTTTGAGAGCAGTTTTTTTATCTACCGGGTGTCTGCCAACCGGTTTGCCAACGATTATT
>DATHSR010000167.1:0-2413 GCA_035464035.1 Desulfotignum sp.
TGGTGAAATTCCGGCAGGCAGTCAGCAGCTGTTCCAGCGGATAGGTTTTGTTGACAGGCATCAGCCAGGACCGGGTAGCGTCATCGGTGGCATTGAGGGATACCGCCAGGTTCACGGCAGAGTCCGCTCCCAGGTCCAGCATCCGGGGGACCAGACCGCAGGTGGATACCGTGACCCGCCTGGCGGAAAATTTCATGCCGAAATCGGTATCCGTGATCACCTGAAGGGCCTTGAGCACATTGTCATAGTTGGCCAGCGGCTCCCCCATGCCCATGAAAACGACATTGGACAGTTTCTGGGGGTCCATGTTTCTGTGTGCCAGAAAGGTCCGCACCGCCCGGACCTGGGCAGTGATCTCCCCGGCCGAAAGGTTCCGCACCAGCCCGCCTTTGGCGGTCAGGCAGAACCGGCAGTTCATGGCACACCCTGCCTGGGAGGACACACACAGGGTAAAATGGTCCTTTTCCGGGATGAGCACGGATTCGATGTGGCACCCGTCAGCCAGACGGAACAGATATTTTTCCGTTGTATCGGCAGACACCTGCCGGTCCGCCAGCGTCAGGCAATTCAAGTAAAACCGTTTTGCCAGCAGGGCGCGCAGGTCCCTGCCCAGATCGGTCATCTGGTCAAAATCAGTGGCCAGTTTCAGATACACCCATTTGAAAACCTGGCCGGCCCGGTAGGGTTGAATCCCGTTATTTTCAAGCCAGCAGGCCAGGTCTTCCCGGGTATAATTCAATAAGTTTTCCATGTCCCATTCCTGTTGGATTAACTGGATTATTTGCTTGACATATCACGGTTTATAGACTAAATTCAATGATTTGATTTGATATTGTGAAGAAGGTTTTTTATGTTTGAAAATTTGAGTGACCGGCTTGACTCGGTGTTTAAGAAGCTGAAAGGCCACGGCACCCTGAATGAGAAAAATATTGAAGAGGGTCTCAAACAGGTTAGAATGGCACTTCTTGAGGCGGATGTCAATTATAAGGTTGCCAAAAATGTCATTTCAGATATAAGGACCCGGGCACTGGGTCAGGAGGTCATGGACAGCCTGACACCGGGCCAGCAGGTCATCAAGATCGTGTATGACGAGTTCACCCGGATGATGGGATCGGAACACCAGGCCCTGAATCTGGGCACCGGCGGTTCGGGGTCCATCATGCTGGTGGGGCTCCAGGGATCGGGCAAAACCACTACGGCCGGCAAACTGGGCCTTTTTCTGCGAAAGCAGGGTAAAAAGCCGTTTCTGGTGCCGGTGGATGTATACCGTCCGGCGGCCATTGACCAGTTGAAAAAAATCGGCACCCAGCTGGATCTGCCGGTATTTGACAGCGCCCCGGACATGACGCCCCTGAAGATATGCCAGGATGCCCAGCTGGCGGCAAGAGACCGGGGATGTGATACCCTGGTGTATGACACCGCCGGACGCCTGCACATGGATGACGCCCTGATGGCGGAGCTGGAAACCCTGAAAAAAGCGGTGAACCCATCGGAAATCATTCTGGTGGCAGATGCCATGACCGGCCAGGATGCCGTCAATATTGCCGGATCCTTTGATCAGCGGCTGGCGTTGACCGGTGTGATTCTGACAAAAATGGACGGAGACGCCAGAGGCGGGGCTGCCCTGTCCATCAAGGCGGTGACGGGCAAACCCCTGAAGTTTATCGGCGTGGGGGAAAAATTCACCGGCCTGGAACCGTTTCATCCGGACCGGATGGCCTCAAAGATCCTGGGCATGGGAGACACCCTTTCATTGATTGAACGGGCCCAGGAAGCGGTGGATGAAAAGGAGGCCAAATCCCTTGAAAAGAAACTGCGGCAGAACGCCTTTACTCTGGAAGACTTCAGAAGCCAGATGAAAACCGTCCGGAAGATGGGATCGGTGAAAGATATCCTGGGCATGCTGCCGGGAATGAACAAAAAACAGCTCAAAGGGGTGGACATCGATGAAAAGGAGTTCGTGAAAATTGAAGCCATCATCAATTCCATGACCCCGGAAGAAAGGGAAAAATACGCCATTATCAAGGCCTCCCGGAAAAAACGGATCGCCTTTGGCTCCGGGACCACGGTCCAGGATGTCAACAAGCTGTTGAAAAGCTACACCCAGTCCATGAAAATGATCAAGAAGTTCAATAAAGGCGGCATGCGGTCTTAGAGAGGCATGCTGCCGTTTTAAGGAGAAAACAACCTATGTCCGTTAGAATCAGATTGGCCCGAAAAGGAACCAAAAAAAAACCGTTTTACCGCATTGTGGCCGCAGATATTGAGGCCCCCAGAGACGGCAGATTTCTGGAAACCCTAGGAACTTACAATCCCATGACCGAACCGGCCGACATCGTGCTCAAGCAGGACCGGATCCAGTACTGGCTGGACAAGGGTGCCAAACCGTCTGACACGGTGCAGAGCCTTCTGA
>DATHSR010000168.1:0-4730 GCA_035464035.1 Desulfotignum sp.
TTGAGCACCTTGAAATAGGACTGGGGCTCAAAGGAGATCAGCTGCACGGCATGGGGGCTTTTGGTCACAAAAATCCGGTCTCTGGGGTCCATGTCAAACCCTTCCTGGCCGTCCAGGGTGAGCACGATGTCTTCAGGGCTGTCTTCCAGCCGGATCTCGATGGCGGTGGTATCCGGGATGAGCAGCGGCCGGTTGGTGAGGGTAAACGGGCAGATGGGGGTCAGGATGATGGAGGGCACTGACGGATGCACCACCGGACCCCCGGCGGCCAGGGAATAGGCGGTGGACCCGGTGGGGGTGGCCACAATGAGCCCGTCGGCCCGGAACGTGGTCAGATAGACATCATCCAGAAACACGGCGCAGGAGGCCAGCCGGGACAGGGCGGATTTGTTGATCACCATGTCATTGAGCACATCCACATCCGCCAGAATCTCTTCCCCCCGCATCAGCCGGACGTTGAGCCGGGCCCGGTCATGGATGATATAGTCCCCTGTGAACACCTTTTCCAGGGCCTCGTACAGGTGGTTTTCCAACGTGATGGCCAGAAACCCCACCTCGCCGAACTTCACCCCCAGCAGCGGAATATCCCGGGTCCCCACCAGCCGGGCAGCGCTCAGAAAAGTACCGTCCCCCCCCAGCACCAGAATGCAGATCAGATCATCGGGCAGATGGGGATCTTTGCTGTCTAAGATCACCACCTTTTCCCCCAGTTTTTTGACCAGTTCTGCGGCTTTTCTCCGGGCATCTTCCTGAAGTTTGACAAAAATGCCGATGCGCGTTTTTTTCATGGATCTTCTCTTTTGTCTAGTGGGCCGCCGCCCAGTTGTCTCCGGTTCCGAAATTGACCTTCAACGGCACCTTCAGGGGATGGACCCCTTCCATCACCGCCTTTGCCAGGTCCATCAGCGTGCGCTGCTCTGATTCCGGGGCTTCGAATATGATTTCATCGTGCACGGACAGGATCATCCTGGATTTCAGGTGGTTGTCATCCAAAGCCTTTGCCATTTTGATCATGGCCAGCTTGATCAGGTCGGCGGCACTGCCCTGGATCGGGGTGTTGACGGCGGCCCGCTCGGCAAACCGGCGCAGATTGGCATTGGCGGACCGGATGTCGGGCAGCCTGCGTTTGCGGCCGAAAATCGTGGTGGTTTCCAGGGTGTCCCGGGTCCGGCGGATGGTCTGGTCGATGAACTGCTTGACCCCGGCGTACCGCTTGAAATAATGCTCGATATAGGTGGCGGCCATCTTCTGGCTGATGTTCAGCTCGTTGGCCAGCCGGAAAGCGCTCATGCCGTAGACGATGCCGAAATTGATGGCCTTGGCCTGGCTGCGCAGCTCCTCGGTGACAAATCCGGGAAAAACCTGGAACACCTCCATGGCGGTCCGGGTATGGATATCCTCATCATTGCGGAATGCATCCATCAGGATGCTGTCTTCGGCGCAGTGGGCCAGGATGCGCAGCTCGATCTGGGAATAGTCGGCGGACACCAGGGTGCAGCCCTCCGTCGGGATAAAGGTTTCCCGGATTTTTCTGCCTTCGGTCTTGCGGATGGGGATGTTCTGCAGGTTCGGGTTGGAGCTGGACAACCGGCCGGTGGCGGTGATGGTCTGGTTGAACGAGGTGTGGATCCGCCCGGTTTGAGGATGGATCAACTGGCCCAGGGCATCGGCGTAAGTGGATTTGAGTTTGCCCAGGGTCCGGTACCGCAGCAGCTTTTCCGGCAGGGGATGGGCGGCGGCCAGCCGGGTGAGCACTTCCACGTCCGTGGAGTACGCGGTTCTTTTCCGGGTTTTTTTCATTGATTTAAGATCGAGTTTTTCAAACAGGATCACCCCCAGCTGCTGGGAGGAGTTGATGTTGAACTTTTCACCGGCCAGGTCATAGATCTCCTGCTCCAGCTGGTCCATTTCCGTTTCAAAGGTCTGTGACAGCCGGGCCAGGCCCTCCCTGTCCACCCTGAAACCGGTCATTTCCATCTGAGCCAGCACCGGGACCAGGGGCATCTCGATATCTGTCATCAGGTCCGTGAGCGCCTGTTCTGAAAGCTTTTTTGTAAACCGCTGATAGGCCATGAACGTCAGGTCCGCATCCTCGGCCGCATACAGCACGGCATCGGCCACCGCCACATCCTGGAACCCGATCTGGTCCTTTCCCTTGCCGGTCACCTCTTCATAGGAGACCATCTTGTACCCGAACAGGTTCATGGCGATCTGATCCAGGCTGTGGCCCCGGCTGGTGGGATTGAGCAGATAGGAGGCGACCATGGTGTCGAACACCACCCCGTTCAGGGGCATGCCGTACCGGGCCAGAACGATCATGTCGTATTTGATGTTCTGGCCCACTTTTCCGATATCCGGGTCCGCCAGGACCGGCCCCAGGATCCGGAGAATATCGTCCCGGGAGGCCTGGGGCGTGTCTTGGGTATGTCCCACCGGGATATAGAACCCGGTGTCCGTTTGATAGGAAAAGCACAGTCCCACCAGGTCCGCGGCCATGGGGTCCTTGGCAGTGGTTTCCGTGTCCACGGCAAATATTTTTTTGTTCCTGAGCACATCGGCCAGCTTTTCAAGGTCCCGGGTTCCAATGACCGGTTTGTAGACCTTTCGGGAGGGATCCGCTTTTTCGGCAAACTCCTGGGCCAGGGCCTTGAACTCCAGTTCCTGGAACAGGGCAAAGGCCTGTTTGGTGTCAAAGGGTTTGAGCCTGAAATCCGCAATGGTCTCTTTGACCGTTACATGGCGGTCAATGGCGGCCAACTCCCGGCTCAGCAGCACGGTGTCCCGGCCTTTCTGCAACGATTCATGCAGCTTTTTTCTCGTTGCCACCTGGTCCAGGTTCCGGTATAAATTGTCGATGGAGCCGAACTCCGCCACCAGCTTGACCGCGGTTTTGGGGCCCACGCCCCTGACCCCGGGGATATTGTCCGACGTGTCTCCGGCCAGTCCCAGCACGTCGGTGTACCGGTCCGGCTCGATGCCCATGTCCGCCTTGACGGCCTTACGGTCCAGCACCGTGTCCTTCATGGGATCCCACAGGATGCAGTGATCGGTGATCAGCTGGATGAAATCCTTGTCCCCGGTGACCATGACCACGTCATATCCCTGTTCCTGGGCGATCCGTGCAAACGTGCCCACCAGGTCGTCGGCCTCGTAACCGCTTTTCTGGACAATGGGAATGTTCAACGCCGTGATCATCCGCCTTATATCCGGAATCTGGGCCGCCAGTTCGTCGGGCATGGGGGGCCGGTTGGCCTTGTAATCCGCATACATCTTATGGCGGAAGGTGGGGCCTTTGACATCAAAGAATACGGCCGCATACACCGGATTTTTTTCCCGGATCAGTTTCATCAGAATCCGGGTGAACCCGAACGTGGCATTGGTGGGATGTCCCTGGGCCGTGCTCAGGCTCTGGATGGCATGAAACGCCCGGTACAGAAACGCACTGCCGTCGATGAGAAAGACTTGTTCAGTAGATTGGGTCATCTTCGGCCTGCCTTTTGAAGGTTGCAGTTTTTTTCAATAAAAGGCATATATACTATCTTTTGATAAAAAGGAGAAGCACAGATTTACCATGACAGGGGACAGACACACAGGCCGGCAGAAGGAACGCCGGAAACAGCGGATCGCAAAAAGCCGCCGCAGCTGCCATTGCTGCCGGCAGACCTTCATGTTCTGCTGGCACTGCCGGTGCGGCTTTTCCATGTGCCAGGCCTGCATGCATGAAAACGCCTGGGGCCTGACCTGCAACGGCATCACCTGGACCTGTCCGGACTGCGGAGGGCAGAACGGGTACGGCAACCAGTGATCCGGTCTCCCGAAAAAAGACAAGGGCACCCCGGCACCGGCACCGGGAACGCAATCACAGCAACACAGGAGGAAGAGATCCATGACGGCAAAATTACGAATCGGCGCCCTCATCTCCGGGGGCGGCACCAATCTCCAGGCCATCATCGATGCCTGCAGCGCCGGCCGCGTGGCTGCGGATATCCTGTTCACCGGATCGGACACCCCCGGGGTCCGGGGGCTTGAACGGGCGGAAAAGGCGGGCATCGACACCTTTGTGGTGGATTACACAAAGATCATCAGTGCCTGCCGGAAACAGATGACCGATGCCGACCTGCCCGCAGATTTCAACCTGGCGGAGATCATGGCAAAGCAGAAACTCCGGGACCCGTCAGACAGGGAAACCGAATTCTTTCTCAAATCCCGGGCCGTTGCGGAGAAACAGCTGCTGGACCGCATTCTGCCCTACCATGTGGACCTGCTGGTCCTGGCCGGTTTCATGCGGGTGCTCACCCCCTATTTCATCGACCGCATCAATACCGTGCCGGGGAAGTACCGGATCATGAACATCCATCCGGCCCTGCTGCCGGCGTTCCCGGGCACCGACGGATACGGGGACACCTTCCGGTACGGGTGCAAAGTCGGCGGCTGCACCGTGCATTTTGTGGACTACGGGGAGGACACCGGCCCCATCATCGGCCAGAAAGCCTTTGAGATCGAAGACACCGACACCCTGGACGACGTGAAGCGCAAAGGCCTGGAAAAAGAGTGGGAACTCTACCCCGCCTGCATCCAGAAATTCGCCCAAAACTAAAAAGCTAGGGTCAGGCCTTGCCTTTTTGACGTTTCTAAAACCGGCGCTAAACCGGGGTCAGGCCTGCGTTATTGTAGTTATTATCCCCAATAACTACAATAACGCAGGCCTGACCCCAGCTGTCAAGAAACGT
>DATHSR010000169.1:0-5891 GCA_035464035.1 Desulfotignum sp.
CCCCCAATCAACAATATTTTTGAAAAAACCACTGGGAGAAGATAAATGAAAACCATCAAATTTTTGTTTCTGCTGATCATTCTAGTGCTGCTCGGACTGCTGGTTTACCAGAACAGTGTTTATTTCACCACCGGCAGTTCCCTGGCCCTGGATCTGAAATTCACCCAGTGGACCGTTCCCGGGCTGCCCAACTGGGCATTCTGGGGCCTGTGTTTTGGCCTGGGGCTGCTGGTCACGGGAATCAAGGGGCTGGTCACCGCCTATGGACTGGGCAGGGAAATTAAAATAAGAGACGCCCAGATCGCAGAACTGACCATCAGAAACAATGATCTGCAATCCCGCCTGGATGTGTTCATCCATGATCCTTATATCAAAAAAGGGCTGTCTGACCGCAGCCTGCCTGTATCGGAGAAACCGGCTGCGTCTGATTCAGGATCTGAAGCTTCCGGCGGTTTGGCCCAGAATGAATCCGGCACCCAGGTTTCGGATGAGAAACCTGTCAAGGCATAAGGCGTATTTTCACTCCCATCCATGAGCGAATCCAGACAAACCCCCATGATGGCCCAGTATCTGGCCATCAAAGAACAATACGCGGACACGATCCTGTTTTACCGGATGGGGGACTTTTATGAAATGTTTTATGAGGATGCACAAAAAGCGGCCCCGATCCTTGAAATCGCGCTGACCTCCAGAAACAAGAACGATGCATCACCGGTTCCCATGTGCGGGGTCCCCTTTAGGGCCGCAGACACCTATATTGCCAGATTGATAGAAAACGGATGCAAGGTGGCCATCTGTGATCAGGTGGAAGATGCCGCCGCCGCCAAAGGGCTGGTCAGACGGGAAGTGGTCCGGGTCATCACCCCGGGCATGATTCTCAATGAATCGCTTCTGGATAAGACCGCCAACAATTTTCTCATGTCCCTGTCCATGGTCAAAGACCGGGCCGCCCTGGCCTGTCTGGATATATCCACCGGTACCTTCATCACCTGTGAGATAAGGAAAAAAGGGACCTACATACCCGAAATCCTGGTTGATGAGGCCCTCAAACAGGACCCCAAAGAAGTTCTGCTGCCGGAGTCATTTGAGAGAGATCCGGGCTTTAAAACCGTGCGTGAGACATTTGCCGGGCGTCAGATCACCTATCTGCCCCAGGCCGCCTTTCAGGAGTCAGACGCCAGGGAGCGGCTGACCAAAAAATTCGGTACCGTCACCCTCAACGGGTTCGGCATTGACCATATGCCTGCAGCCATCAGTGCGGCCGGCGCGGTAATGGCCTATGTCCAGGACACCCAGATGCAGGACACCACCCACATCTTTCAGATTTGTCCCTATGACCTGGCACAGTTTCTCAAGCTCGACGACCGGTCCTGCCGGAATCTGGAGCTGCTGGTCAATCTCCAGACCCAGGACAGAAAGGGCGCTTTGATCGCGGTGCTGGACAAAACCGTCACCGCCATGGGCAGCCGGCTCATCAAAAACTGGCTCCGGCATCCCCTGGTGGACCGGCATGAAATCGAGCAGCGCCTGGGGGCGGTGGAAACGATGGTGGCGGCCCCCCATATTCACCAGGACCTGACCGGCGTCCTCAAATCCGTGTATGATCTTGAGCGGCTGGGGAGCAGAATTTCCATGGGACAGGGAAATGCCCGGGACCTGCTGGCATTGAAGAGTTCTCTGGCCCGGATGCCGGCGCTGTTCACCATCCTGGGGCGTCTGGATCATCCGCTGCTGGACGGCAGCCGGCTGCCGGACCTGGAACCCACCCTGGTGTGCATGGCCCGCCTCACAGATCTGATAGAAACCGCCATCAGAGAAGATGCGCCCCATGTCCTCAATGAAGGCGGCCTGATCAACCAAGGGTACAGCAAAGAACTGGATGACCTGATATCGGTTTCCCGGGACGGAAAATCCTGGATCGCCAAAGCGCAGGCCGAGGAAAAGGAAAAAACCGGGCTGTCCTCCCTGAAAATCAAATTCAACAAGGTGTTCGGCTATTTTATCGAAGTATCCAAATCCCAGGCCCCCCTGGTGCCCGACCATTATATCCGCAAACAGACCCTGGTGAATGCCGAGCGGTTTATCACCGATGAAATGAAACAGGTGGAGGCCACGATTTTGACGGCCCAGGACAAACGCAATGCCCTGGAATACGAGATCTTCTGTAGGGTTCGGGATCAGGTGATAACCCATGCGGCGGCCCTTTTGAAAACAGCGGATTTTATCGCCCGGGTGGATGTGCTGCAGGGCCTGGCCCGGACTGCGTCGGAAAATGCCTATGTCCGGCCGCAGATCAATGACCGGGGCCGGATCGCCATCATTGACGGCCGTCACCCGGTGGTGGAAAAACTGATCACAGGCGAACGGTATGTGCCCAATTCCATTGAAATGGATAATGAGCGAAACCAAATTCTGTTGATCACCGGTCCCAACATGGCCGGAAAATCCACGGTGCTCCGGCAGGTGGCCCTTACGGTGATCATGGCCCAGATGGGTTCATTCGTGCCGGCCCACAAAGCGTCCCTGTGCCTGGTGGACCGGATCTTCACCCGGGTGGGGGCCCTGGACAACCTGAGTTCCGGTCAGTCCACCTTTATGGTGGAAATGGAGGAAACCGCCAACATCGTGAACAATGCCACGCCGGATTCTCTGGTGATCCTGGATGAAATCGGCCGGGGCACCTCCACCTATGACGGCATGAGCATAGCCTGGGCCGTGGCCCGGTATCTGCATGACCTTTCCGGCAAAGGGGTCAAGACCCTGTTTGCCACCCATTACCATGAACTGATCCGGCTGGAGAAAACCCACCCCAGGATCCGCAATTTCCATATCGCGGTCAAGGAGTTCAATGACAATATCGTGTTTTTACGCAAGCTTCTGGAGGGCGGAACCAACAAAAGCTACGGTATCCAGGTGGCCCGGCTGGCAGGCATCCCGCATCAGATTGTTGCAGAGGCCAAACAGGTGATGGCCGCCATTGAAACACAGGGAAACGGCCAGATGCCCGCGGATATAGAACCCGGGAAACCGGCACCCGGAAAACGCAGAAAAAACAGATCTGCGGATGGACAGATGGAGCTGTTCAGCATGGCGGACACCCCCGTGTTCACCCTGCTCAAACAGGCGGATCTTTCCAATATGACCCCGCTGGAGGGACTGACGCTTCTGCATGAGATGAAAAAAAAGGCGGGTCTGTGATCCATGGCTTTCAGGCTGCCCCATAGGATGCTTCCCGGATCACGGGGATTTTTGGTTCTGGTGACTGGCCTGTGTCTGTTTTTTTCCGGCTTTGTTGAAACCGGCATGGCATCGGTTCCAAAAGAGAAATATCTGGCGGCAGATTCCGCGTTTAAAACCCTGCGCCATTCACCGGACAGACGTCAGAACGTTTCAGAATGGCTGCGCTGTATTCAGCAATACGAAACCATCTACAAGACCCACCCTGAAAGTGCCTGGGCACCGGCCGGCATGTACCGGGCCGCAGAACTGTATCTGGAGCTGTCTGCCCTTTCCGGAGACGATCTGTTCAGAACCCGGGCGATTGACCTGCTGGTCAGGATCCGGAACAAATATCCATCCTCGGCCTATAACCTTCGGGCTGAAACCCAACTGGAAACCCTTTCGGAAAATCCAGATCCCCAGGCCCATCCGTCCCGGCACATCCGGTCCAAAAAAGCGGAAACCAGAAAAACCGATCTGCCGCTGACAGACGATCATTCCCGGCCCGGCGGTCCGTCCGACCCGGATGCGGATTTCGACCGGCAGACCGCCATGCTCGAAGCGACCCTGCAGGACCTGGACTCAAAAAAACCGGACGCGCTTTCGGCCAATGATTCCTCCCCGGATCCGGATGCGGCTGAAAAAGAGGCCTATATCACGGATCTGCGGTTCTGGTCCAACCCGGAATACTCCCGTATCGTGATCAACGCCTCCAGGGAGCGCACCTTTTCCCATCACCTACTCAAAAAAGACCCGAACCTGAACATTGAATTTCAACGCCTTTACGTGGATATCCCCCGGGCTGTTCTGGGAAAAGAGGTGGCCGAACACACCCCCATCAATGATGACCTTCTCAAACAGGCCCGGGCCGGGCAGTACCTTCCCCAAACCGTCCGGGTGGTGGTGGACATCAAATCCTTTGAAAACTACAAGGTGTTTTCCCTGAACGATCCGTTCCGGATTGTCATTGACGTCTGGGGAAAAGGGGCGGGCAGTGAAGGCCCGGCTCTGGCTTATCCTGGGGTCTCAGAAACCGGCGATCCCCCGGCAGCCGGTCCCATGACCACCGACAACCTGAAATCCTCGAACATCGCCCGCCAGCTGGCCTTAGGGGTCCAGACCATCGTCATCGATCCGGGTCATGGCGGATCAGACCCCGGCGCTCCGGGATACATTCAGGGAGTTTGGGAAAAAGATATCGTGCTGCAGTTGGGCAAAATTCTGGCCGAAAAATTGAGAGACCGGCTCCAGTGCACCGTGATCCTCACCAGGGACCGTGACATCCGATTGTCTCTGGAAGAACGCACCGCCATTGCCAACACCCAGCGGGCGGATCTGTTCATTTCCCTGCACACCAACGCGGCCCAAAACAAGAATCTGGCAGGCATTGAAACCTATCTTCTGAACCTGGCCACCGACGAACAGGCCATTGCCGTGGCTGCCAGGGAAAATGCCACCTCCAAAAAGAACATCTCCGATCTGGAATTTATTTTAAGCGACTTGATGAAACATGCCAAGATCGGTGAGTCCACCCGTCTGGCCCATGATGTCCATCAGGCCATGATCCAGGGCATGAGAAAAAAATATTCAGGTATCAATGATCTGGGAGTCAAACAGGCCCCGTTTTATGTGCTGCTGGGGGCAAGGATGCCGTCCATTCTCATTGAAACCTCATTTATCTCAAACAAAATCGAGTGCGAACGGCTTCTGGATCCCGTCTACCAGCAGGCCCTGTGTAATGCCATTGCAGACGGGGTGCAAACATATGTGGAGGCCACCAACCCCCGGCAGATGTGACCCTGAAAAAACAGCAACCCAAATAGAACAAAGGAGAAGACCATGTCTTTTGAAAACATTCTTTTTACCATGGAAAACAATATTGCACTGATACAATTTAACAGACCCAAGGCATTGAACGCCCTGAACAATGCGCTGTTTGATGAACTGGATCAGGCCCTGGACCAGGTGGCAGCCAATCCGGAGATCCGGGTGCTGGTGCTCACGGGTGCCGGCGGCAAAGCCTTTGTGGCCGGGGCAGATATTGTGGAACTCAGCAGGATGACCCCGCTTCAGGCAAAATATTTTTCCAGAAAAGGGCAGAAGGTGTTTGCCAAAATCGAAGATCTGCCCATTCCGGCCATTGCGGCGGTGAACGGATATGCTCTGGGCGGCGGGTCTGAGGCGGCCCTGGCCTGTGATTTCATCTATGCTTCTGAGAATGCCGTATTCGGGCTGCCGGAAATCAATCTGGGCCTGATTCCGGGTTTCGGGGGCACCCAGCGGCTGGCCCGCCTGGTGGGAACCAACCGGGCCAGGGAAATGGTGTTCACCGGAAAAAACATCACCGCCCAGCAGGCGTTTGATTACGGAATGGTCAATCAGGTCTGCGCCCCGGAAAAACTCATGGAAACGGCCATGAAAACCGCCGGCATCATTGCGGCCAAAGGGCGTGCCGCATTGCGGGCCGCCAAGGAAGTGATTCACAACGGCAGCAATGCCGACCTGGAAACCGGCTGCCGGATTGAAAATGACGCCTTTGGCCTGACCATGGCCAGTGAGGATGCCAGAGAAGGCACTGCCGCATTCCTGGAAAAAAGAAAACCCGTGTTCAAAGGAACACTCAATTAGCCCGGCAGTGACCCTGCCGGGCAGCAGACTGTGAGAATTAGAGG
>DATHSR010000170.1:0-2842 GCA_035464035.1 Desulfotignum sp.
GGCGTCTGAAATCACTGTCCGCAAACTGCGGCCGGGGCATCACGAAAAAAAAGGGGGGGGGAGGGTCAGGACAGGGCCCGGTTGATCCGTCGGGCCGCATCCAGGGTGCGGTCGATGATGGCAGGCATCTGGTCGTCGGACATGCCGGCCTTGAATCCCAC
Source organism: Desulfotignum sp. (assembly GCA_035464035.1). Classification (GTDB taxonomy): domain Bacteria; phylum Desulfobacterota; class Desulfobacteria; order Desulfobacterales; family Desulfobacteraceae; genus Desulfotignum. Next base: position 162 of record DATHSR010000170.1, read on the forward strand.
CAGCCACAGGGCCGGCAGATACCCTCCCCGGGGAGACAGACAGACGGCCACGGCCCGGACTCCGGTCAGATATTCCTCGTCATCCAGGGCATATCCCCGGGTTTTGACAGAGGCCAGCTCTGCCAGGTAAACAGACGGATCCACAATGGTGCGGGATGTGAACCGGGGCAGCGGATGGGTTTTGAGGAAAGCGGCCACCTCTTTTTCCGGCATGGCGGACAGAAACGCCTTTCCCACGGCCCCGGCCAGAAGGGGGAGGGCGGTGCCGATGGGGGAGCTGATCTTGAAATCCTTTCTGGATTCCACAATATCGATGACCGTGACCCGATGGCCGTTCCGGAGACCCAGGAATACGGATTCGCCGCAGGTTTCCATGAGCTGCTCCATGACCGGCCGGGCGGTCCGGATGATATCCACCCGCTCATAGGCGGCCTTGCCCAGTTCCATGAGGGTCAGGCCGGTGGTATAGCGTTTGGTTTCCGGGTTCCGGATAACGGCCCCCTGTTCCTCCAGGGCTGCGGCGATGCCGTGGACCGTACTTTTACTGATATCCAGATCAGCGGAGATGTCACTGATGCGCAACCCTTCTCTGGACCGGGAAATGGCCCTGAGGATGTCAAATGCTTTTTTGACAATGGGCGCCTGGTAGCGTTTGGTCATGGCAGGTTATTTTTCGTTCATTATTTGTCTGTTAAAGGGATTTTTTTCCATGGCTGTCATGAATAGTACAAACCGGGCATGTTTGTCAAGAACCAGGTGCGGTTGCACCGGGGGATTGTGGGTCAGAAGACCTGTGCCGGGCGGTGACCGCATATAAAATATTGCGGCGCATGTTTTTTACTGCACCTTTGGCATGGGGTTTCAATGGATTTCCCGGTTCGCGGCCCGGGATGACCGCCGGGTTCTGCTTGACCCGGCAGAACATAAATGGTTTACTGACAAAGGGTTCAGGTGACGCAAAGCGGTTCGTTTCGATGGCACCATGATCCGTTCATCGCTTTTTTCATGGGATTTCTTTTCTGGCACGGTTATGGCAAGGGAAACGCCACATGATGATAAATGTTAGCGCCAAGGAGACAAAAAATTATGGATAGACAAGTGTTCAGTTTGTGTTTCATGTGCTCGGTCAGATGTCCCATCCAGGTCAGCGTCAAAGACGGGCATGTGAACTGGATCCAGGGGAACCCCCATGTGGCCGGAATCGACAGCCGCCTGTGCCCCAGAGGGTCTGCCGGCAAATCGTTGCTCTATGATGACCAGCGGCTCCAGTCTCCCCTGATCCGGGTGGGAGACCGGGGGGCCGGCAACTGGCGCAAGGCGTCCTGGGACGAAGCCCTGGATTATGTCGGCTCCCGGCTCAAGGAGATCAAGGAAACCCACGGGGGCCATGCCATCGCCCTGGGGGAACGGACCCAGCTGGCCACCCATGTGAGCAAAACATTTCTCAAAGCCATGGGGTCCCCCAACCATTTCACCCATGATGCGTTGTGCAAGGGTTCCATGAACACGGCCTGCCGGTCCATGTTCGGGTATACCGACGGCCAGGTGGGCATCAATTACGGCAACACAAGGCACATTGTCCTGTACGGCAGAAATATTTTTGAGTCCATCAATGTCAAAGAGGTGAACACCCTGATGGATGCCCTGGAAAAAGGGGCCAAACTCACCTATATCGATCCCCGGGTCAACGTCACCGCCAGCAAGGCCCACCGGTACTGGATGATCCGGCCCGGCACCGACCTGGCACTTAACTACGGCCTGATTCATGTCATCTTGAAGGAACGGCTCTATGATGCCTGGTATGTGGACAAATGGGTCCATGGCCTGTCCGCTCTGCAGGATTTCATCAAAGAGTACACACCGGAATGGGCGGAAAAGGAAACCGGGATTCCGGCCGGAGAGATCAAGGCCCTGGCCAGGGAGATCAGCAAGGAAAAACCCGCTGTGATCTTCCATTACGGATACCGGTGCGCCAGCCACACAAATGAGATTTACATGCGCCGGTCCATCCTCATGCTCAATGCATTGATGGGATCGGTGGAAGCCAAAGGCGGGATATTCTTTAAGAAAGGCCCGGGGGCTGAAGGCGGCAAGCCCGCCAGAAAACTGGTGGACCAGGAATTTCCCAAGATCGAGGTGCCCCGGTTCGACAAGGTGGGGACCCCGGATTTTCCGCTGCCGGACCCGGCCCACGGCGTGGCCCAGATGCTTCCGTTTGCCATTCTCAACGAAGATCCCTATCCCATAAAGGCCCTGATCAATTTCAGGCTGGATCCGCTGATGTCCATCGCCGACACCAACCAGACCAAACGGGCCCTGGACAAGCTGGACCTCATTGTGACCATTGACATCAACTATTCGGACATTGCCTGGTATTCGGATGTGATTCTGCCGGAGTCCAGTTTTCTGGAGCGCACCGACTGCATCCAGCAGATGAACGGGCTCAAGCCCATGATGTTTCTGCGGGAAAAAGCGGTGGAACCCCGGTATGACACCCTGGAGGGCGCCGTGATTCTCAAGCGCCTGGCCGACCGCATCGGCACCGGGGATTATTTTCCCTATGAGACCATGGACGAACTGGTGGACTGGCAACTGGAGGGCACCGGGTTCACCCGGAACGATTTTGCCAAAAAAGGGTTTGTCAGTTACGGAAAATCCCAGATCTTCTGGGACAGAAACGA
>DATHSR010000171.1:0-4670 GCA_035464035.1 Desulfotignum sp.
CACTTCTGCTGTGAACCGGTATGCCGTCATCCTGGGTAAAACCCGCATCGGTAAAAATGTACTGGTGTCCCAGCGAGCGTTTCTGGAAAATGCGGAGATGGGAGACGGATCCAATGCCCAGGAAAACACTTATATTGTCAATTCCAGGCTGGCCGGCATGTGCATTACAGCCCACGGCGGGAAGATAATTCATGCCGATGTGGGGCAGGGGTGTTTTGTGGGATTCAATGCGTTTCTGAATGGTAAGGAAAACGCCCGCATCGATCTGGGGGAAGGGTGTATTGTGATGCCCCACACCATCATGGATCCGGAAGCACCTGTCCGGATTCCGGATGAACATCTGGTGTGGGGTCTGATCCGGACCCAGGCGGATGTGAAGGATCATACCATTCCCCTGGATGACCTGGCAGAGGTCAGGGAAAGTCTGACCATCGGCAAGATGACGTTTTCCGGCAAGGGGTCGGTCTTTATTGAAGCCTTTAAAAACAGGCTGCACCATATTCTGATGCTCAACGGCGCGTTTTACACCGATGGAGAAAAAAGGGGCCATGCCCAGGACGACCAGCACATCTCATTTAATATAATTCAGCCTTACCGCACCGGAGATAGAAAAGGCCTGTATCCCTCCATCCGGATCAAACCGTGAGGGGCTCAGCCTGGAGCTGATCAGATCGATCATTTCCGGTCGACACTAGGGTGCGTCTGAGGGTCCTGGCAGTTAGAGGAGCGTCAGGTCCCAGTTCCACAAGCCGGGCCGGTTTTTGAGGACAGCCCCCTTGGGAACCGGTTCTTCCAGGGTGACAAAACAGGCATACCCCGCCTGTTCCAGGGTTTTTCTATGGGCCGTCAGGTCCAGGGGCCAGTTGGGAAATACATAATAGGTGTCATTGGACCGGGTGACCCAGGCCCCTTCTTTTTTCGGGCTCCAAAAAAAGTCTCCCGGAGACAGGCCGGCAGAGAGAATCCGGGAGACCGCCAGTGGCCAGTTTCCCTGGATGACAACCCCTAATGGCAGCACCGAAGACCCTGGCAGGGAAAGAAAGGTTTTTTTATCCAGCTCCGGAGAGACGATGGCGCCGCTGAACCCGTAGGATCTCAATTCCCGGATGGCCAGGGAGTTGGCGATGTTGCAGAAAGGACCGGCCCAAAGGGTCAGTTTCCCCGGATTGTCAAACAGGCGGATCTGCCAGACTGCATTGAGGATAAAGTTCCGGGCACCTTTTTTCAGGGCCGTGGTGATGTATTGACGGCACAAAGGCTCTTCATTGGGAAAAATGGATGGATCCAGCCACAGCCAGGTGTTTTTACCGGGGCGGGTGCTGTAGCGGCCGGCCGAGATCCAGATTCCCGGTTCTGATTGGGGTTGCGGCGTTGCCTGTTTCGTTCTGGACACCCGGATATCCGTAATCCGTCGCGGTCTCCGGGGGTCACGGCTGCCTGAAGAAACGGCCGGGTCCGGCTCAGAGGTTCGGCCCCCAGGGCGTACCGGTATGTGTTCCATTTGGTTTAACTGTGTATCCAGCTCCCTGAGAAGCGGTTCCAGCTCCTTTCCCCGGCGGTCGATCAGATGGACCGGGGTGCCTTTTTTCATGTTTGTCTGCAGCTGCCGGGATAAAAAGAATTTTCCTTTTTTAGGCACCCCCCTGGTGACTTTCTGGATGGCGTGAACCGCGTTTTCTTCATTGCCGATACGCAGGAGATCATCGGGGAACAGCGCCTCTCTGGTAATGAAAAATGGGGCTGCCGGGTCTTTGATGCGGCCTAAAAACAGGCCGGACTCGGTGATGTCCTCATGGTCCAGGGGGTTCTGGGTTTTGTGGGACAGCAGGTTGTAATGGGTAAACGGCCGTCCCAGCGCATAGTCAAGGTATGCCAGGGCTTCTTTTTTGCGGGAAGGGTCGTCCCTGAGCAGTTGAAATGCCTTGACCGTGTAAAACACATAATGGGGGCTTTTTTTTCTGCCCTCGATTTTCCATGTGCAGACCTGGGGGATCTCTTTGAGTACTTTGGCCAGGACATCGGCTGAAAAATCCATGCAGGAAAAATACCGGTGTTTGTCTGACTTCAGCTCGTAAAGTCGCCGGCAGGGCTGGACGCACCGGCCCCGCAGCGCGCTTTTTCCACCGAACCACGAACTCCAGTAGCACCGTCCGGATACCCCGTAGCACAGGGCACCGTGGACAAATACCTCCAGAGCCATACCGTCAGGGGTCTGGGCGGCCATGGCCCGGATGTCGTCCAGGGAAAACTCCCTGGGCAGCACCACCTGGGAAAATCCGGCAGTGCGGGCGATATCCAGTCCGGCTGGAAAGGAAAGGTTGCCCAGGGTGGACAGATGAAAGTCACCGGTGATGCCGGCCTGTCTGGCCAGGGGAATGACCGAAGGGTCCTGGACAATCAATGCGTCAAATGATACATGTCGGCTCAGCTTGGACAGGATCCGGAACGCTTTTTCCGTTTCCGATTCCTTGATCAGGGTATTGAACGCAATGTGGACCTGAATCTGCCTGGATCTTGCCAGTCGGGACAGCCGGGACAGCTCTTCAATACTGAAGTTGGCGGCTTCCATGCGGGCGGAAAACAGTTTCAGTCCGCAGTAGATGGCATCCGCACCGGCGGCGATGGCAGCCAGAAACGCGTTTTTATCTCCGGCCGGCGCCAGGATTTTGGGGGTATGAGAAGACATGCACTCCTTTGATTGCTAAAATTAATCCGGTTCACAGTATTGCAATTTCCAGGGATTTTGTCAAAATATCGTTATGAAAATCAATTGTTTTCCGACCCTTGATAAAGGGGATCTGGTGGGGGTCGCAGCCCCCTGCTCCCGGTTTGACGCATCCAGGCTGTATCAGGGGATCGACTGTCTGAAAACCCTTGGGTTTCAGGTGCGGGTGCCGGAAGGAATTTTTGAGAAAAAACGCTACCTGGCCGGAGAGGATCACCGCCGGGCAGGTGTGGTCAACGAACTGGCGGCTGATCCGGATGTCAAGGGGATCATCTGTGCCAGGGGCGGATTCGGCGCCATGCGCATGCTAGATTTTCTGGACTGGGAAGTGATCCGGGCCCATCCCAAACTGTTCATGGGATTTTCCGATGCCACGGCTTTGCTGACGGCCGTGATGCAAAAAGCAGGTATCGGGGTGGTTCATGGCCCGAACCTGACCTCTCTGGCCGGTGCCTGCCCCCGGACCCGGACCTCCTTTTTCGATGCCGTGACCGGGTTGCTGCAATCCATGATGGTATCAGACGGTCTGTGCCTGAAACCGGGCCGGGCAAAGGGCACTCTGGTGGGCGGGAACCTGGCCACACTGACCCATCTTCTGGGGACCGGTTTCTCCCCGGATTTTTCTGAAGGCATCCTGTTTTTAGAAGATGTGGGGGAACCCGCCTACAAGATAGACCGGATGCTTTCCCAGATGAAAATGGCCGGACTGTTTGAAACTGTTTGCGGGGTGGCGGCCGGAACATTTGACCAGTGCGACCATCCGGAATACCTGCCGGATATATTCGATGATATTTTCGGTGAGTACGGTATCCCTGTAATTATGGGAATGGCTGCAGGCCATGGGGCCGTCAACCTGTCTTTGTCCATGGGACGTCAGGTGCGCCTGGATGCAGACCAAATGACGCTGGACTGGCTGAAAGACACACCATGCCTGTGAACCGGGACCCGGTGACAGAACTGATGGTCCGGGGTGTGGCAGACGGCGTGTTTCCCGGTGCGGTGCTGCTGTTTGCCAGACGGCATGAGATCCTTTATCACCGGGCCTTCGGGGTGGCGGATCTGCGAACACGGCACCCGGTGGCAACCGATGCCGTGTTTGACCTGGCCTCTCTCACCAAACCGTTGGCCACGGCAATGGCCATGCTGGTTCTGGTGCAGGAACAAAAGCTGCATCTCAACACCTGCCTGGAAGCACTTTTTCCAAGTACGGAAAATACGCCCAAGGCAAAAATAACCCTGGACATGCTGCTGCGCCACACTTCCGGACTGCCGGCCCACCGGGAGTATTTCAAGATGATCACAGGCCGGCCCGATCCGTTGCAGGCGCTTCAAGAGCTGATCCTGGCGGAACCTCTGGAAGATCTTCCGGGCCGGTGCGAGCTTTACAGCGATCTGGGGTATATGCTGCTGGCAGGGGTGATTGAAGCGGTGACGCAAATCCGTTTGGACCGGTTTGTCCGTAATCATGTGTATGCCCCTTTGGGCATTGAAGACCTGTTTTTTATCGACCTGGAAAAAAGATGTCCGCCGGTGAATCCGGAACGGCTGGTATCCACCCGGGACTGCCCCTGGCGGGGCCGGGTTCTCACCGGTGAGGTGGAGGATGAGAACGCCTGGGTTTGCGGCGGTGTTCAGGGGCATGCCGGGCTTTTCGGGACCGCCGGGGCAATTCATGCTCTTTGCGTGGAAATTATGGGGGCCATTGAAAAACGTCCCGTCCGGGTCCTGAATCCGTCAGTTGCAGCGGCGTTCATCAGAAAACATCCCGGCCGGACCCGGGTGGCGGGATTTGATACCCCGTCAAAAACCGGGTCTGCTGCCGGTCATTACTTTTCGTCCCGGACAGTGGGTCATCTGGGATTCACCGGCACCTCTTTCTGGATGGACCCTAAAACCGGCCTGATGGTGATTCTGCTGACCAATCGGGTGCATCCCTCCCGGTCCG
>DATHSR010000172.1:0-3014 GCA_035464035.1 Desulfotignum sp.
TGCGACACAGTATCAAAGCAACAAAGGAACCTGGCAGCACAACCCCGAGCACCGAAAAGGTGTTTCCTACAGAGATCAGGGAACCGCAAAAAAGTACAACAGGGCGTCAACAAATGACGCTGTCAAGGCCAGGGAAACTTACCGCGGAAGGGCTGAAACAGGCAGACAACATATCAGCCAGGGAGGTGCCGACCCGTTCAAAACCAGCCAAAAAACTGCGGGAACCGCAGAAGCAGTGGGACGAAAGGACATGTCCGGTCAAAGGACTTCGGATCGTGAAAATCAGGCCGCTGCAGGAACCGGGGATTCAAAAATGAGCCTGGAAAACAGCACCAGTGCATTTTCAGGCATGGACCGGGGCGGCAGCGCAACCCGTGACTTCAGCAGCCGGGGAAGTGCCAGCCGGCAGAGTTCCGGTGGTGGTCGTAGCGGGGGCAGGAGGTAATTATGAAAATATATCATCGATCATTGATCGCGATCATGGCGGTTGTTCTGTTCATCTGTATGTGCCCGGGGCTGGCCGTGGCAGCTGGACAAAAAGGATTTGAAACCCCTGAAAAAGCTGTGAGCACGTTTATCTCTGCAATGAAATCCAAAGATATGCAGGGGTTGATGGGCATTTTTGGCGAGGCAGGTGAAGACCTGATATATTCAGGTGATCCTGTCAGCGATAAACAGCGGTTCGAGATGTTTGTCGCGGCATATGATGCGAAAACAAGCATTGCCCGGGATGGGGACACGGCGGTTTTGATTGTGGGGGAAGCGGACTGGCCGTTTCCGATCCCTCTGGTGAAAGAAAAGGGACTCTGGATTTTTGCTGTGGAAAGCGGCAAAGAGGAAATTCTGAACCGCAGAGTCGGCGAGAATGAATTGAACACGATTCAGACCCTGCTGGCGGTGGTGGATGCCCAGCGCGAATACGCAATGCATGACCATGACAACGACAATCTCCTTGAATATGCAGAAAAATTTCAGAGTGATCCGGGCAAAAAAAACGGTCTTTACTGGAAAACAGAACCCGATGAGAAACCCAGTCCCTTAGGTGAACTGATGGCACAGGCATGGAGCGAAGGGTATACCTTCGACGGGTCCCATGCAGGTCCCAGACCTTTTCACGGTTACTATTTCAAGATGCTGACAGGACAGGGGGCGAACGCTCCGGGCGGTGAATTTGACTACATTGTAAACGGCAATATGATCGGCGGGTTTGCCCTGATTGCCCACCCGGCAACCTATGGAAACTCCGGCATCATGACATTTATAGTAAATCACAGGGGCATGGTTTATGAAAAAGACCTGGGGGAAGATACTGAAAACAAGATAAAAAAAATCACAGCCTTTGATCCGGATGAAATCTGGCAGCCCGTGATGAACGAAACTGATGAAAGAAACATGAAAGGAAAAAATCAATGATTAAAAAAACAACCTGCCATTTATTGAAAGGGCTTGCCTTAGGATCTGTTTGTGCGGCCACCGCTTTTTCGCAGACAGATTTGGACCGCACCGTCCTGCCGATCCCGGAACCCCGGCTTCCGGCGAACCAGGTAGTAGATTTCAGAGAGGCAACACCGCCGGAACGGTTTGAAATCAACGCCCCGACCGGCGCACCCAATGTCATCATCATCCTTCTTGATGATCTCGGCTTTGCCGGCACCAGCGCCTATGGCGGCCCCATTGCCACAAAAACGTTTGACCGGCTGGCCCGGCAGGGAGTGTATTACAACAATTTTCACACCACAGCCGTTTCCTCCCCCACCCGGTCGGCCATCAAAAGCGGCCGCAACCACCATGTCAACAACATGGGCGGCATCATTGAAACCGGTACCGCATTCCCCGGCAACACCGGTAGGATTCCCAACGATGTGGCCCCGGTAGCCGAGATGCTCCGCCTCAACGGATACAGCACCGCCGCCTTTGGCAAATGGCATGAAACCGCTGCCTGGGAAGCGGGTGTCTCCGGACCCTTTGACCGCTGGCCCACGCGCCAGGGGTTTGACAAGTTCTACGGATTTCTGGGCGGTGAAACCGACCACTGGGCCCCCTCCATCTATGACGGCGTGGCCCCGGTGAATATCCCTGAAGATCCGAATTACCATTTTCTGACCGACATGACCGACCAGTCGGTGGCCTGGGTCAAGTATCAGAAAGCCCTGACCCCGGACAGGCCGTTTTTCATCTACTATGCGCCGGGTGCCGTGCACGCACCCCACCATGTTCCCCAGGAATGGATCAACCGCTGGCATGGCAAATTCGACCAGGGCTGGGATGTCATGCGCGAACAGATCCTGGCAAGACAGATCAAGCTCGGCTTAGTGCCCGAAGGCACACAGCTCGCCCCGAAACCCGACGCCATTCCGGACTGGGATTCGCTTACCGCTGACGAAAAGCGCCTCTTCACCCGGCAATTTGAGGTGTTTGCCGCGTTTCTCGAAATGACGGACCATGAAGTCGGCCGCCTGCTCAACGCCGTGGCGGAAACAGGTCAGATGGACAACACCCTGATTTTCTATGTGGCCGGTGACAACGGCACCAGTGCCGAAGGCGGCCGGAACGGCATGTTCAGCGAGATGACCTATTTCAATGGCGTACAGGAGACGGTCCCGGATATGCTCAAGTTCATCGACAAATGGGGCAGCCATGAGACATACCCGCACATGGCGGCCGGCTGGGCCGTGGCCCTGGACACCCCTTTTCAGTGGACCAAGCAGGTGGCATCCGATCATGGCGGTACCAAGGTCGGCATGGCCGTTCACTGGCCCAAAGGCATCAAAACCAAAGGTGATCTGCGCACACAGTTTCACCATGTGATCGACGTGGCCCCGACCATCCTCGAAGCTGCCGGCCTGCCCGAGCCTGTCATGGTCAACGGGGTCAAACAGTACCCCATGGACGGGGTGAGCATGATCTATAGTTTCGACGATGCCAAGGCTGAAGAGCGCCGCACCACCCAGTACTTCGAGATGTTCGGTAACCGGGCCATCTACCACGAGGGGTGGTTTGCGCGCACCATTCAC
>DATHSR010000173.1:0-4234 GCA_035464035.1 Desulfotignum sp.
GGACTGGTGCAGGATCTCCACGAACCGGCTCATGTGGGTGCCTTTGCACTGGTGGGGCAGATCCACATACATGCTGATATCCGCCACCGTGGACTGGGTGCCCCGGGTTTTGTCCAGCACCTTGACCGGGTATTTCAGGCCTTTGATGCCCACCTTGTCGATGGCGATTCTCCTGAAATCCGGCTGGTTCTGCGTATCTATCATGGCTGCCCTGCCGCTGTATCTACAGGTCCCGGGTGTCCGGGTCCGGTTTGGCCAGCACCCGGCCGGCGGCAATCTCCCGCAGGACCGTGACCACATCCCCGTTTTTGCTGCGGGGCACCAGCAGTTCAGCGCCTTCTCTCACCTGCCGGACCCGCTTGGCTGCCAGGTGTACCAGGGTGAACCGGTTGTCCACGTTCTTGAGACAGTCTTCAATGGTGACTCTTGCCACAGTCGTTCTCCTTGAGTTTGTGTGTCGTGTGTGATTCTGTGTGACTATAAAATGTCGATGATTTCATAAATGCGTTTGCCGCCCGGGGCCTGGAGCACGGCCTCGTCACCGGGCCGCTTGCCGATGAGCGCGCTGCCCAGAGGCGAGGACACCGATATTTTGCCCTGCTTGATATCCGCCTCGTCCGGCCCCACGATCATGTACTCCACCTGCTCTTCGGAATCCAGGTTTTCCACCAGCACCCGGCTGGCAAACCTTACCACATCCCGGGACACGGCATCCGGATCGATCACCTTGGCCATCCCGAGCTTGTAGCTGATCTCACCGATCCGGCCCTCAAGAAACGACTGCCGCTCCTTGGCGGCATGGTATTCCGCATTTTCAGACAAATCCCCGTGGGCACGGGCCGTTTCAATGGCTTTGATGTTTGCCGGGCGCTCAACGCGCTTGAGCCTTGCCAGCTCCTGTTTCAGGGCCTCGTAGCCCTGTCTGGTAATAGGTATCTGCTCCAAAACTTAAAAAAAACTCCGCTTTCTCTGATGTTTAAGCGCCGCGATTAAACTGGCTGCTTCTTGGGTTACGGGCGCATCTGCCCGATCACGGTGACGCCGGCCCGGGTCTTGTCGCCCTTTTTCACCTGCACCTGGCATGCCAGGGGCAGATACAGGTCCAGGCGGGAGCCGAACTGGATCATGCCGTACCGCTCTCCTCTGTGCACCCGGCGTCCGGCAGCGGCGTGACTGACAATCCGCCGGGCCACCAGGCCGGCGATCTGGACCACCACAAAGCGTTGTCCCGCCGGGGTCCTTATGGTGACGGCATTTCGCTCATTGTGGACCGAGGCCTTGTCAAAGGACGCATTGATGAACCTGCCCGGGGTATATACCACCTTTTCCACCACCCCGTCAAAGGGAATCCGGTTCACATGCACATTGAACACGTTCATGAAAATGCTCACCTTCTGGCAGGGTTCGGGCAGGTATTCACAGGCGGCCAGGCGGTCGACCCGGATCACCCGGCCGTCCGCCGGGGACACCAGCAGGGCGGCATCCGCGGGCGCCTGCCGGTCCGGATCACGGAAAAACCAGCACACAAACAGGGTCAGCCCTGCGGCAATCCAGGCGATGGCTGTCCATCCCAGATAAAAAAACACCCCCGTCAAAACGGCGGCGCCTGCCATATATTTGATGCCCGGAACCGCCACCGGCAGCACGGCCCGGCCCGGCCATTTTGTTCTGTCCATTCACCCTGTCCTGATTATTGATAACCCCGCAAAATTAACAGACTTTTCCCTCTCCTGTCAAGGGAAACCCTTAAAACCCGCCCGGCCCCTCTGCACGGATATAGGCGGGAGCCAGCGTGTTGGCGGGGTTTGAGAAAAAATCCGGCAACATTCTTGCAGCGCATATCAACGCGGCCGCACTGATATGGTGCCGGGACCAGGGGGCCATCCGGCCCCGGCCCCGGGTCAGGCACGCAATCTGATCCTGGTAGACCCTTGCCCCGGAACCGGCAAACAGGGCATCGGCGGCTGCTGCCAGGGCCACGGCCTGGTCCGGGGGACACACCGTTTCCGGGGTCTTGCGCACAAGACGCCCGCGGTCAAACCAGTATGCGGCGCAGTAGACCTGGCCCCGCCGGGCATCCATCATCACGCACACGGGCACGCTGCTTTCGGCGAACCGGAACGCGATGCCGTCCAGGCTCGAGACCCCGGCCGCCGGCCGGGACAGGGCAACGGCCATGCCCATGACCGCGCTGATGCCGATGCGCAGACCCGTGAAGCTGCCCGGCCCCCGGGCCGCCACAAACCCATCCACCGCAGACAGGTCAAACCCGGTCTGGTCCGGAAACAGGGCCGCCGCCATGGACAGCAGCCGCCGGGAATGGGTGATGCGGCTGTGCCAGAAGGTGTCGCACACAAGGGTGTCCCCGTCGGATACCGCCAGGCTGCACCCGGGTTCGGCCGTGCTCAGGGCAAAAATCTTCACGCCGGGTCCGCCGGCCCCGTATCCGGGCCATGGTTTTTCAGACCCGTTGAATCCGGACCGCTTGCCTGCGGATCTCTGGGCCCTTTTCCCCCTGTTTCCAGATGACCGTTATCCGGGTCAACCGCTTTAGGGCCGCTCGTCTGGCGTTCATCCGGATCCGGTTCCTCGGTTTCATCCAGGGGCGGCTCCAGGGCGATCTCCAGCACCTGTTCCACATCCCGCACACAGGTGAACTTGAGCTTTGCCTTGATGTTTTTGGGGATCTCGTACAGGTCTTTTTTGTTTTTTTCCGGGATCACCACCTGCTTGATGCCGGCCCGCAGCGCGCCCAGGGCTTTTTCCTTGAGCCCGCCGATGGGCAGGACCCGTCCCCGCAAGGACACTTCGCCGGTCATGGCCACCTTGTTGTCCACCCGCCGGCCGGTGAAGGCGGACACCAGGGCCGTGACCATGGCGATCCCGGCGGACGGGCCGTCCTTGGGAATGGCCCCGGCCGGCACATGGATGTGGATGTCCTGGTTGTCAAAGGCGTCCTTATCGATCCCCAGGCGCTCCTGGTTGGACTTGGTCCAGGTCAAGGCGGCCCGGGCCGATTCCTGCATGATCTCCCCGATCTGGCCGGTGACCAGCAGCTCGCCTTTGCCCGGGAACAGCGAGATCTCAATGTACAGGGTCTCGCCGCCCACCTCGGTCCAGGCCAGGCCCGTGGCCAGGCCCACCTGGCTCTCCTCCTGGTCCAGTTCCGGCAGGTACTGGGGCGGCCCCAGGTACCGGGTCAGGTTCTGGCGGTTCACCGTGAATTTGCCCTTCTGGCCCTCGGCAATTTTTCTGGCGATTTTCCGGCAGATGGTGTCCAGTTTGCGCTCCAGTTCCCGGAGCCCGGCCTCCAGGGTGTGCTCGGTGACAATGGCGGCCATGGCCTTGTCGTTGATGGTGATGGACCGCCTTATCAGGCCGTTGTCCCGCAGTTTTCTGGGCAAAAGATGGGTTCTGGCGATCTCGATCTTTTCCTGGTGGGTATACCCGGGGATCCGGATCACCTCCATTCTGTCCAGAAGGGCCGACGGAATGGTGTCGGCAATGTTGGCCGTGAGAATGAACATCACGTTGGACAGGTCAAAGGGGATATTCAGGTAATGGTCGGAAAATTCAAAGTTCTGTTCCGGGTCCAGGGCTTCGAGCAGGGCGGAAGAAGGGTCTCCCCTGAAATCATTGCCCAGCTTGTCGATCTCGTCGAGCATGAACACCGGGTTGTTGGTGCCGCACTGGCGCAGCCCCTGGAGAATCCGGCCGGGCATGGACCCGATATAGGTCCGCCGGTGGCCCCGGATCTCGGCCTCGTCCCTTATCCCCCCTAAAGACACCCGGTGGAACTTGCGCTTCATGGCCTTGGCAATGGCCTGGCCCAAAGAGGTCTTGCCCACACCCGGGGGTCCCACAAAACAGATGATCTGCCCTTTTTTTCTGGGGTTGAGCTTCCGGACGCTCAGGTACTCCAGGATGCGCTCCTTGACCTTTTCCAGGCCGAAATGGTTCCTGTCCAGCACGGTCTGGGCCCTGGCGATGTCCAGCACATCCTTGGTGGACCTGCTCCAGGGCAGCTCCACCAGGGTGTCCAGATAGGTTCTGACCACAGAGGCTTCCGAGGAATCCGAATGCATCTGCTCTAACCGCCGCAGCTGCCGGATGGCCTCCTCTTCCCCTTCCTTGGGCAGTTTGCACCGTTTGATCTTGGCCCTGAACTCCTTGATCTCCGCCAGCTTTTCATCACTTTCCCCCAGCTCCCGGTGAATGGCCTTGACCTGTTCTC
>DATHSR010000174.1:0-6054 GCA_035464035.1 Desulfotignum sp.
ACATGATCTGCCGTGATTGCATGATCTGTCATGATTTTCCCTCCTTATAGATCAAGATTAAAAAAACAACAAATATTCCTTCCTGCCCTTTCAGAGCAAAAGGCGTGCCGCCGGAAATCATGTGTTCAAAATGTCATAAAAACAGATAGTTAAATAAAATCGCTCCGCCCGGACTGCAAACTTGAGTTGGCATCTGTGTGTCTTGCAGGCAGCACCTTGGGCCAGGGCAAAACAATTCTTAATAAATCATAAAATCAGATATTTATACGGTTAGAACGAATTCACCGGGTTGCCCGGATCAACTTGCAATTTGAGCCAGGATTCTTTATGGTTACGCGGTGGAATTGAAATTTGGATACCCCCATGGTGCCCCGCAAATTTAATCTGAGAATAAAATTCATCACCGGCCTGGTGGTGTTCATCCTGGCCCTGGGCGTCTGTATCAGCCTGATCATGTATTTTCATATCAACTCCATCATGGAATCTGAGATCAGTCAGCGGTCCAAGATGCTGCTGGCCCAGTCCGATGCGGTCCAGGATTATGTGAAAAGCGAGCTGCGGCCGGAAATGTTTGCCGTCCTTCCTGAAGGACGGTTCATCCTCAAGGCCATGTCTTCTTCCTACATATCCAGAGAGGTCATGGCCCGGCTCAACCTGAAGGATGCGTCCAGTTATCACTACCGCCGGGTGGCCATGAACGCCAGAAATCCATCATCCATGCCGGATGGGATCGAATCAGATCTGATCGCGTTCTTTCAACAGAATCCCGATGCCCGGGTCTGGGAAGATACGACCCGGGTGCAGGGTGAAGAATACCGGCTGGTGGCCCGGCCCGTCGTGTTCACGGCATCGTGCATGCAATGCCACGGAGACCCTGCGGATGCCCCGGTGGAACTCATCGACATTTACGGGGATCAGACGGGATTTCATTACCGGGTCGATGCGGTGGGCGGCGTGGTGGTGGCCGGCTTTCCCGTGGCCATGATCAAGCGGCCCGCCAAGGAACTGACCTTTCAGTACCTGATGCTCTACCTGCTGGGTATTTTCTTTTTCACCGGCCTCATCAGCCTGTTTTTCGACCGGCTGGTCATGAGAAACCTCCAGGATCTGTCCCGGATCTTTAAAACCCGGTTTTCCGGAGAAGCGGAACAGGGGATCATTCAGAAGCTTGAAGAAAAAGATGAGATCGAAGGCCTGATCGAAGGGGTGGACGAGCTGGCAATGTGCCTGTCGGATGCCCGGAAAAAACTGGAAGACCACACCCAGAACCTGGAGAAAATGGTGGAAGACCGGACCCGGGAACTGGACAGAAAAGCGACCAAACACCTGGGGGACGTGCGGCTGTTTGTGGACCTGCTCACCGGTTTCGGCGGGGCTCTGACCACCCGTCAGCTGCTGTCCGCCCTGCTGGAGAGCGTGGGGAAACGATACCAGGCAAATAATGTCATCTATCACTGTTTGGTGTCATCGGAAAACCATTATGCCTGGAAATCGGAAAATCATGACTTGGATCTGCCGCCGGAAGCCAGGGATCTGCTGTGGAAAAACCAGATCCTGTTCCAGGGCCGCCAACTGTTCATCCCGGTGAAGTCTTTGGAAAGCCACTGGGGTATTCTCTGCCTGGTCTGGGCAAAGGCACCTCATCCTGATGACCTGGACGGGGACGTACTGCTGGCCCTGGGACAGCAGGTGGCGGTGCTCATAGAAAATATCCATGTGTTTTCCAGTATCCGGTCCCAGCATGACATGCTTCAGTCTGTTTTTGAAGGCATCAGCGATCCATTGCTCCTCATTGATGAGGATTGCCATATCATCATCACCAACCGCGCCGGTCATGATATTCTGGGGCCTGGCACAAAAAAGGAGCAGCAAGCAGCCCTGAAGATGTTTTTATGCACGCCCCCGTCCAAAGATGGAGAGTGCAGCATCCTGACCCATGTGGCCCGTTCCGGCCAGACCGTGAGTGAGGAGATCCACACCCGGGACGACCGGTGCTTTGACATCGACCTGTATCCGCTGCCCCGCCGGGAACAGGCCCGGCTGCAGATCGTGGTCTATGCCAGAAACATCACCCAGGAAAAGCAGATGGCGGAACGGATGCGCCAGGCCGAACATTTAGGGGCCATCGGCAAACTGGCAGCAGGCGTGGCCCATGAGATCAACAATCCCTTAGGGGTCATCCAGTGTTATACCGACCTGGTCAAAGATTCAGTGGCGGATGAAGCGATTTTATCGGATATCGATATCATCGCCAAGCATACCAAAGCGGCCCAGAAGGTGGTCCAGGATCTGCTGGCCCTGTCCCGTCCCAAAAAATCCATTTCCGGCACCTGTGACCTGAACCGGGTGGTGACCCAGGCGGTGGATGTGTTCAAGGCCCAGGCCGTATCCAGAAACATCCGGATTGTCACCCGACTGTCAGACGGACTGCCCCAGGTAAAATGCGACGGGGCTGTACTGGAACAGATTCTGACCAACCTCTGGCTCAATGCCGTGGATGCCCTCCAGGAAAGCGGGGACACCATCTTCATTGAAACACTTGCCGCAGAGAACCGCCAGGTGATGCTGCGTTTTGCCGACAACGGGCCGGGCATCCCGGACATCATCCAGCACCGGATTTTCGACCCGTTCTACACCACCAAAGAAGTGGGCAAGGGCACCGGCCTGGGACTTTCCATTGTATACGGATTTGTATCCGAGCTCAACGGCCGCATTCGGGTCGATACCAGTGAACAGACCCGGTTTGATATTTATCTGCCGACCGTTCCGCCGGGCCCTGCCATACCAGACCCCCTTGACAGGACAGCCATATGAACGCGTTCAGCATCGTGGTGGTGGATGATGACACCGATTTTCTGAAAGGCATCATCCGGCATCTGAAAAAACAGTTCCACCCCTATGAAATTTTAGGATTTACCTCCGGAGAAACCGCTCTGGCCGCATTCCAGGGACGGGAGATCGGGGTGATGCTGTCAGACCTGCGCATGCCGGGCATGTCCGGCCATGAACTGTTGACAAGAGCGTTGGCACTGAACCCTTATGTGTGCGTCATCATGATCACCGGGTTCGCCACCGTGGAAAACGCGGTCCAGTCCCTGAAAACCGGGGCATGGGACTTCATCACCAAGCCGGTGGAGCGCCAGGCCCTTTTCCATACGGTGGAGCGCGCGGTTCAGCATTACACCCTGGCCCGGGAAAATCAGCGGCTCAAATCCCTGGTTTCCGGCCTGGAGCCCCAGGACCGGCAATGGGAAAGCCGGGCCATGAAACAGGTCCAGGAAAAAATCAGGGCCATGGCAGTCACCGATTACACCGTGCTGGTAACCGGTGAGTCCGGCAGCGGCAAGGAATTTGTGGCCAGGGAAATTCACCGCCTGTCCCGGCGCAGTGCGTTCCCCTGCCATGCCCTCAACTGCCCGGCCATTCCGGAACCCTTGCTGGAAAGCGAACTTTTCGGCCATGTCAAAGGGGCATTCACCGGTGCGGAAAGGAACCGGGACGGTTTTTTCATGGCTGCGGACAAAGGCACCCTGATCCTGGATGAAATCGGGGATATCAGCCTGCCCATCCAGGCCAAGCTGCTCAAGTTTCTCCAGGACAAAGAGGTCAAACCCGTGGGGTCCAGCCGATCGAGAACAGCGGATGTGCGGATCATTGCCCTGACCAACCTGGACCTGGGCGCCAAAATCCAGGACAAATCCTTCAGAGAAGATCTGTTTTACCGCCTGAACGTGCTGTCGGTCCATGTGCCGCCCCTGCGGGACCGGCGGGAGGACATTCCGGTGCTGGTGCGGCGGTTCATGATCAAAACCTGTGAAGAGATGAACCTGGATCCCATGGAGATCGATCCGGCTGCCATGGCCTGGCTGGTTCACCAACCCTGGCCCGGCAATGTCCGGGAACTGCTGAACATGGTCCGGCGCCTGGTGGTGTTTTCCAGCGGCGGAACCATTGATACGGCACTGATCCACCTGGTGGATTCACCGGCGGATACGGCAGGAAGAACCGGCCCATCTGATGAACCGATGCTTTACAAAGAAGCCAAAAAACAGGCCCTGGACATGTTTTCCCGCAGTTATCTGACCCGGCTGTTTGAACACACCCATGGAAACATCTCGGAAACCGCCCGCATCAGCGGCCTGGAAAGGGTCTCCATTCAGAAAATCATCCGGCGTTTAAACATCGATGTGTCCCGTTTCAAGTCATGAGACATAAAAGGATTGACTCTGATTCAAACCTGATGTATTTTTTCTGGCTTTTATCTTCAACTTAAAAGCCGACTGCTGAGAGACACCTGTCATGTATGCCAATATAAGACCGTTCATTGCCCTGTATTCCTCGGTGACGCTGCTGATGATGGGGCTGGGTCTTTTGAACACCTTTCTGAGTTTCCGGCTTTCCCTGGAAGGGGTTTCCACCCAGGTCACCGGACTGGTGATGAGCGCCTATTTTGTGGGGCTGGTGGCCGGCACCACCTATTGCCGGAAGATCATCCGGAATGTGGGGCATATCCGGGCCTTTGCCGCATTTACCGCGGTCACCACCGCTGTGGTGATGATCCATGGATTCTATACCTCCCCGCTGCTGTGGGCCGGTCTGCGGTTTGCCGCCGGCATCTCCAATATGGGGCTGTTCATGGTCATTGAAAGCTGGCTCAATGAATGCGCAGAACCCAAATTCCGGGGGCGGATCTTTTCCATATACATGATCGTGACCTATATGGGCAGCACCGTGGGGCAGCAGCTCCTCAACGCCGGTGATGTCCACAGTCAGACACTGTTTCTGGTGGCCGGCGTTTTTGTGGTATTAAGCACCATTCCGGTGTCCATGACCCGTTCCATCCATCCGACACTGCCCAGGATCGAACAGAAGGCCATGAGAACCATTTTGAAAAAAGCCCCCATCGGCATGATGGGGTGCTTTTGCGCCGGACTGCTGCACAGTGCCTTCTACACCATGGGGCCGGTGTTCGCCCACCAGATCCATTTGAGCGTGGCCCAGGTCTCCTGGTTCATGACCCTGACGGTTTTAGGGGGACTGGTGCTCCAGTGGCCCGTGGGACTGATGTCGGACCGGCTGGACCGGTCTCTGGTCCTGCCCGGCCTGGGCATTATCCTGGTGGGAATTTGCCTGGTGATCCTGTTCTTTGCCCGGTATTCCTTGGGGATGCTCCTGGGAACCACTGCGGTTTTCGGCGGGATCTTTTTCTCCATTTATCCGGTGGCGGTGGCCCGGGCCCATGATATCTTCGACGCCCAGGATGTGGTCAAGGTCAGTTCAGCCCTGCTGCTGTGCTACGGCATCGGCGCCATGTTCGGCCCCACGCTGGCGGCCGCGGTGATGACACAGGCCGGCACCCCCTATGGCCTGTATTT
Organism: Desulfotignum sp.; assembly: GCA_035464035.1. GTDB lineage: Bacteria > Desulfobacterota > Desulfobacteria > Desulfobacterales > Desulfobacteraceae > Desulfotignum. Next base: position 5,376 of record DATHSR010000174.1, read on the forward strand.
TTACCTGATCGCCATCAGCAGCCTGTTTGCGCTGGTCACCCTGGCGCTGCGGCGGAAGGAATCCGTTCGCATTGTACCGGTGTCAGAGCAGGTGGATTTTGTGATCATGGAAACCACATCGGATGTGGCCATGCACCTGGATCCCCGCCTGGAGGTCCCTCAGGAGGAAGCGGGCCGATGATCTTCTTTTCCGACACATAGTCCAGAAACGCCTGGGTATCGATCACGCCGGTATCATCTTCCTCAAGCCCCGCAAAAGCGGTGTATCCGTCTCCGCCGCCGGCCAGAAAGCGGTTGACCGCGACACGGTATACCCGGTTCATGTCCATTGCCTGCCAGACACCGGCATCATCCAGGACCTCACAGCCTCCAATCCGGTCTCCCCGGGAGGCTGCCGGATCTATGGTGAACCGGAGGCCGGACGCATAGGGAAACCCGCCCCAAGAGAGGCCTTCGTCCAGAATGGCGCACAGGGCATCCTCCAGCAGGGTCCTGACCCGGGTGCCGGTCATGTTGAACACGACCAGGGTATTCTGAAACGGCAGCAGGTCATAGATGGTTTCTATGGTGATATCCCCGGCCCGGATATCACTCCTGACGCCGCCGGCGTTCTGAATGGCGATATCCACGCCGATCCCGGACCGGTTGAGCTCCCATCTCAGGGCATCTGCAACGACGG
>DATHSR010000175.1:0-1800 GCA_035464035.1 Desulfotignum sp.
GCATCCGTGTCCGGCCGGTCGGGAGGCACCACCACGTTCATTTCCCGGCCCCGGGCATCTGTTTCAGGATACCATCCCGGATTGGCGGTGAGGCGGGCAAGGACCGGATCAAAGGCAATGGTATGGCCGGGGGGAACCACCAGTATGCCGGGGGTGGGTTCGGTGGCTGTGAGCATCTGCCGGATCAGGGCCTGGTCTCCTTTGATCCGCTCAAACCGCCACCCGTATTCCTCTGCCATCTCCTGTGCCATGCGTTCGTAGCGGGCGGACTGGCCGGAACGGGTTTCAATGAAAGCGGCCCGCTGATAGTTTTTCTGCCAGGAGTTGAGAAACGCAAAGGTATGATCCGCCGCTTTTTTTCCATGGGACTGTTTGACATCCTCGTATGCGAGCTGGCGGTCCCCGAACCAGGCCCGGCCCCGGCGCTGGGACATGGGCACCGCTTTTTCCTCGCACCACCCGGCAGACAGGTAATAGGTGCCGGGATATGTTTTGAACTGTTCCTGATAGGCGGCATTTCCCCCTAAAAACAGGGCGATGCAGTCATGAACGTTGGGAATCACCAGGGGAATGTTCCGGGCGGTCAGTCCTACCGTGCCTTTGCCGCAGATCCCGTATCCGATGATGATGCGGTCCCCATCTCTTTCATCGGAAATGTGATCGATGGCTTCCTGGACCTGCTGGTTTAGCTTGTGGGGATTCTCATGAAGCCCGGCTTCCAGAAATTTATGTTCCAGTGCCAGGTCCAGGTCCCGGGCCGCTTCCTTGATATCTCGGGCCAGCACGGCGCAGGCGATGACATGGATTTTTTTTTTCAATTAGGGTTCCTTGGGGTATTCATTCATAACAAATAATTAAAATAAGCCTGTGGACAACAGGGTGTCAACTGTTTTTATGGCGGGGTTTGGACCCGTGCCGGGCGGCCCTATTTCAAGAAGGTGTCCCCTTTTTCAAAATCCCCTTCCTTGAACCGGGTATACCGCAACGGATTGTCCTTGTCTGCCAGTTTGCCGGTAACCAGATCCGCCACCCGCCTGCCGGCTCCGGGTGACATCATCACCCCGCACCAGTAGCCGCAGTTGAGATAAAATCCCTCAATCTCTCCAGACGGTCCGATCACCGGCTTGTCATCCGGGGTATACACATACTGGCCGGCGGACACATTGACATCTTCGGCTTTCAGGTTGTCGGACACCTTTTCCAGGAACGGGTTGAGCCGGGAAACCCGGTGGATCGATTCTGCGGCAAAATCCCAGTCCGTGGTCAGTTCATCCGAAGGCGGGGATTCGGGCTCATCCGGGTCCACCCAGGCGCACAACAGTCCCCCGGCTTCCGGACGCCAGTAAGCGTGGTTCACCAGGTCCACGGTAAAGGGGGCAGAAGCCGGCAGGTCCGGATGATCGGTCTTGATATAGGCTTTCTGGCGCCGCACCGTTCGCAGGGGCATCTCCAGGCCGGCCATTTTTCCGATGATTTTGGCATAGGGGCCGGCACAGTTCACCACCAGCCGGGTGGAGAGGGTGCCCTTGTCGGTTTCCACGGCACACACCCCCCGGCTGTCTGTCTGGATGCCCGTCACTTGGGTTTTCATGAAAAACCTTGCGCCTGCGGCACCTTTGGCAAACCCGTAGGTGGCTTCATGGGTGGACAGCCATCCGTCCTTGATGTTGAAGGTGGCGCCCAGGGCCTGGGGTGCCAGGAAGGGGAACCGCTTGTGCAGGTCGTTGGTGCCGATATATTCCGCATCGGTCACCCCGTTGGCATGGTACTGGGCCACCGCTTTTTTCAGATCCGGCAGCT
>DATHSR010000176.1:0-2592 GCA_035464035.1 Desulfotignum sp.
GGTGGCGCAGCCCATGAGAAACTTTTTGTACATGTGGGAGACCGCCATGTTCCGGCATCATCTGCGCCTGCTGGAAAAAGGGGGTCTGACCGCCTTTTTCCCGGAGCTGTCACACATCAGCCAAAGAACGCTTCCTTGACCAGCGAGCGGCCCGGTATCATGGTCTGGGTCCGTTTTATGCCGTCGATTTTTCGGATATGCTGATCTAGAAATTCGGCAATGGTTTCCGCGTCCGATGTCAGAAAGTCCCGCTCCAGCACCACTTTCACCAGAAGATCGATACTGCCGTGCACCGCATGAACTTCCTGGACTTCATCTAAGGCAAACAGTTTGTCCGACAGACTGGATTCTGCCGAGGCATCCGTGTCAATGAGAATGAATGCGGTGATGGTCCGTTTCATTTCCGGGTAATCCGGGGTCTGCTTCTCGAGCATGGCCGCCCTGAAGCTGCGCATGCTTTTGGGGATGAGCCGGTCGATGCCGATGCCGTACCTCCGGTTCGCAGTGGTGTCCCAGTGGTGATAGGCGATATAGGCGTACAGGTCGGCAAGGGTCCGGCCCGGAAAGTACTTGAGCAGATCCCCGTTCCGGATAATGGTGGTCATGGGCACATACACGGTGTGATACCAGTCTCTGGCGGCCCGGGTGAAATCACAGTCTCTGCCGGACTGGGAGGATAGATAAACCTGGTGTTTCCGGATCTGCTCCTCCAGATAGTTGTATTTTCCCACTTCGGTGAGATCGATTTCCCGGGGCAGGTCGGTTTTTTCAAAAAATTTCTTTTTTTCAAGGTACAGCAGGTTTTCCACGGTGTTCTGGCCGGACAAAAGCTCCACCACCCGGGCTGTGATTTCTGTCCATCCCAGGTCCTTGGCCGCCGCCACCCGGTGGTTGCCGTCCATCACATAGTACTGGTCCCGGATCTGATACAGTTTCACCGGCGGCATGGGTTTCCCCTGTCGCATGGCCTGTTTTATCTCGGTGAACCGTTGGGTGGACACATGTTTTTTAGGCCGGAACCGGGAGTCAAAATCCGAATATTTCCCCACGCTGCCGATGATGTTTTCCAGCGCAATGGTCTGAATTCCATGATCCACGAACTCTACATCGTCTTCCTTGGCCTGCTGTTCGTTGAAGGAGGTGACATGATTGACAGCCTCCTGCCGGGCCGAATCTGAAAAGAACAGGCGTTTGAAAAAATTTTTCATGGTTTAGACCTCTATCAGGATGTGGCCGCAGGCATTGATGACCAGGGTGTTTTCAACCCGGGTGATCCTGTCTGCCGGGCTTTCAAATTCCCGGTGCACATGGCCGTGAATAAAATAATCGGGCCGAAGTTTCCGGATCAGGGTGTTGAAACAGTCAAACCCTCTGTGACAAAGGTCTTCCTTGTCATGAATGTGCCGGGGCGGTGCATGGGTAATCACCATGTGAACCGGTTTTTTGCGCCACAGGGCAAACCAGAGAGAGAAAATCTGTTTTTTCATCATGGCCTCGGTGTACTGGTTGGCCCCTCCGTTATACCACATGGAGCCTTCCATTCCCAAAACAGTGAACCGGTCAAAAGACACGATGCGCCGGTGAATATCTTTGCATCCCACCGGATTGCCGGGGGTGTAACGGATATCGTGATTGCCCTTGACATAGAAAAGGGGACAGTCCAGACGGTTCCGGAGAAAAGACAGGTATTCCGGGTCCAGGTCCCCGCAGGAAACGATCAGGTCCACGGGTTCCAGGGTCTTTGTTTCCACTTTCCGGGTCAGGGTTTTGTCCACAAAATCAGACACAGCCAGTATGTTCAGGCCATGACAGGTATGGGTCGGCAGGGGTGCGGTATGGTTCATGATCTCCAGGGTAATGGCGGTATGCCGCATACAGCGGCTGTTCTAATGAGGCGCAAATGGATGATACGACAGATGGTCTGTCAAGGTCAAGTTTTATAGACCAATGATTTTAGCTGGTTAGGATTATCGGTAAAATATAGCTTGCCAAAAATTTTGGTTATGCTAATTAATAGTCTTGATTTGAAATGGTTTATCTGCCCATTAACACGGCGTGGCAGCCATCGCCGGACTCCGGTGATGCCGGAATGTCAGGCCGCAACCTTTAGGAGGAAAACAATGAAAAAAATTTTAGTGTCCCTGTTTGCGCTGGTATTTGTTCTGATCGGCACGCCCGGTTTCACTGCAGACATTGAACTGGCCAAAAAATCAACCCTGGAGTCCATTGTGAAGGCCGGAAAAATCCGGGTGGGGTTTGAATCCGGCTATCTTCCCTTTGAAATGACCAATACCAAAGGGGAATACATCGGGTTTGACATTGACATGGGAAAACATCTGGCCAGGGCCATGGGTGTCACCTATGAACCGGTGAACACCGCCTGGGACGGCATTATCCCCTCTTTGCTCACAGACAAGTTCGATATCATCATTTCCGGCATGACCGTCACCCAGGAAAGAAACCTGGCCGTGAATTTTACAGATCCCTATATCATCGTGGGCCAGGCGATTCTTGTGAACAAAAAGCATGAAGGGGTGATCAATTCCTATAGAGACCTGAACGATCCCAAATACACGGTGGTTTCCAAACTGG
>DATHSR010000177.1:0-3409 GCA_035464035.1 Desulfotignum sp.
AGTCACCCGCCCGTCAAGGTGAATCAGATCCATCACCCGCATGCTCAGGATACTGATGGATTCAGTCGGTTTCAGGCGCAGGGCCGGCATCGCCAGCTCCAGCAGCGGCAGCCGGAACCGGGGGTCCAGGCTTAAAAGATGCGCTGCCAGCCGTCGGGTCTGTTCCAGGGTGGCGGCACTGACTGATTTTGCCAGACTGGACAGGCCTGTCTCCTGTTTTTGCGCGTCGTCTCCCAGAACCAGGGCCAGGATCAGGGGCTCCACCGAATCCGGGTCGTGGGCTGCTTCGTAAAGTCCGCCCGGCAGTTCCCGGCACAGAGTAGCTGCCAGGGCCAGATGTTCCGGGTCCGGTTTCTCCGGATCGAAAAACACGGCTTCAGCCATCACGGCCTGGGGAAGGACGCGGCCGGCCATTCCCGGCAGTCCGGGAAGTACCGGCCGGCCCGCTTTCTCACCCGGGCCTGACTTGTCCGGGGCCGGACCGGAGAAAGCCGGGTCCGGCGCCTGTCCGGGCTGTAAAAGCTGTTTGCGGAGGGTCTCGATCTCCTTTGCCTGGAAACCGGGTTCAATGGCCCGGATGCGGTTTTCCAGGGGCGGATGGGTGGCCCAGAGGCTTACAAAAGACCGGGATCCGTCAGAAAACAGCATATGGCTCACTTCTTCGCTTCCCGGGGCCTTCAGCCGGGAGCCGCTGCTCAAGGCGCCGATCTTTTTCAGAGCCCCGGCGATACCGGATGGATTGCGGGTGAACTGAACCGCTGCCGCGTCCGCCAGATACTCCCGCTGCCGGGAAACCGAAGCCTTGATCATTTGCCCGAAAAAAACGCCGATATACCCCAGGAGCATCAGGGCCAGGCCCAGAAACGCTCCCTTGCTCAAATTTTTGTTCCCTCTGCCGCTCCCGGATCTTCCCCAGAGCAGCGTGCGGCCGATCACCCCGATCACCAGGATGCCGAACAGAACGCCCATCAAACGGATATTCAGTCGCATATCACCGTTGATGATATGGCTGAACTCATGGGCCACGACCCCCTGGAGCTCTTCCCGGTTCAGGCGGTCCAGGGTCCCCCGGGTCACGGCCACCACGGCATCGGCCGGCCCGAATCCGGCGGCAAAGGCGTTGATTCCGTCTTCCTGCTCCAGAATAAAAATCCGGGGAACCGGCACCCCGGATGCCAGTGCGGTTTCCTCCACCACGTTGACCAGCCGGCGAAGCCTTAAATCCGCCGTATCCGGCGGCACCGGGCTTGCACCCAGAGATTGGGCCACAACAGCACCGCCGGCACTCAGGCGGATCATCCGGTAAGCCGAGGCCCCGCCGATCAGGGCCAGAACCCCTAAGGTAATGACAGCCATGGTTTCCCTGTGGCGTGTCAGCCCTGAAAGGCCGCCTTCCGCCAGCCCAAAGGCAACGGCGATCACCAGGTTGACCCCGATGACGATGGCCGCCACAGCCAGGATGAACAGCAGGATCAAAAAAGCGGTTTTCCGCCTGGCCCGGTCCTGGTGCTCAAAAAAATTCATTAAAAGGAAACCTTTGGTGCTTCGCGCTTGACCGGATCTTCCATCTCCAGCAGGGAAGCCGGGGCGAACCGGAACAATCCGGCGATCAGAACCCCCGGGAACTGTTCGCAGGCGGTATTGTAAACCATCACGGCATCGTTGTATCCCTGCCGGGCGAAAGCCACCCGGTTTTCCGTACTGGTCAGCTCTTCAGACAGCTGCATCATGTTCTGGTTGGCCTTCAGGTCGGGATAGGCTTCAGACAGGGCGAACAGACGTCCCAGAACCCCGGCCAGCCCCTGCTCCGCCTGGGCGAGCCCGGCCATGGCCCCGGGATCATCCGGGTGGGCGGCCGCCTGGCGAAGCTGGTCTGCGGCATGGTTCCGGGCCCGGATGACCGCCTCCAGGGTCTCCCGCTCATGCGTCATATAGCCTTTTGCCACCGCCACCAGGTTGGGAATCAGGTCATACCGCCGGGTAAGCTGGACATCGATCTGGGCAAATGCATTCTTAAAGCGGTTTTTCAGCGCCACCAGCCGGTTGTAGAAAACCACGGCCAGAAGCGCCAGAACCACGATGATACCAAGCAACCATTCCATAAGCCAAGCCTCCGTTCAATGGGTTGATAGCATCAGACATAAAACAGGGACCCGGGTTCTGTCAATCAAATAATCTCCGTTTTTTTCGTCCGGCAGGGCCGGTGGCGGGGCAGGGGTCTAAAAGTAAAATCGCACCCAGAGTTCCGGTCTCAACCGGTCCGGTTTTTCACCGAACTCGCTGCCGGACGGTCCTAAGGGGATGCCCACCCGGCAGTTGACCTCCAGGTTGGTGATCGGGGTCCAGGTCAGGCCGGGCTGGAGATTGAAGCTGTGATCGTGCAGGTTCAGGACCGATGACATCCAGGCCGTCAGATACAGGATCTCCCGGGGTTCTTTCTGAGACACCTTGAAATACAGATAATCCTTGCCCGGATTGCGCTGCCGGGCGGATGACGGCAGAAAGATCCGGCGGTCGTCGTACCCGGCCCCGTTGTGATAGTATTCAGCAATGAAAGTGGTGTCACGGGCAGTCAGATACCGCATCCCGATCAGGCCGGAAACCTGGTTTTCCGAGGCCTCAACACCAGTGCCGTCTGAAGTGATTTCCGTGACCGGCGCATCTTTCTGAAACGCCAGCTCGCCGTGAACCGCCACGTTTTCCGCCAGGTTTTTCGCAAAGTCCACGCCCAGGCTCAGGGGGTGATCCGGGCCGTTGAAAAAGATGAAATCAATGTCTGTGTCATGCCACAGCAGGTAGAGCTTGAGCGCAGTGTTCACATCCCCGTCCTGTCCGAAATCCGTATTGAACAGGTCTTTGATCACCGGCAGCGCCAGGGCCGTAACCCCGATGTTGTTGACTGAACCGTCCGTAAAACTCTGGATGATATCGATGCCCGCCAGGGTCCGGCCTTCCAGATTCAGGGACGGGTCGTCGGGATCCTTGGGCCGGTTGAGAAATCCGGCCGGGTTCCAGGCATAGCCGGTGCCCCAGATCACCGGTTTTTTGCCGGCGTCCAGGGTCACCGTGGGGGCAGGGGACCCTGACAGAAAGGCTTCGTAGATGTCATGGTCCCAGTCGTCCTGGAAAAAGGTGCGGGTATGGGCATGGCGGGTGAGTACCCGGGCCTGGAGCCATGAACTGCGCCAGCCGGCGGTGAGTTCCGCCACAGCCTGGCGGTCGTGGGTGCCCGACCCCGGGTCGGTCCCGGCATACAGCCGCCGGTATCCAATGGTGTCGTCATTCAGATGGTGATAGATATACCGGGCCGTGAGCCGTCCGCCAAAGGTGAGCGCTCTGGGTTCTGCCGCCGGAATGGCAAACGCATACTCCGACGCCGGCACCGGGGCGGCCAGTCCCCAGAACAGGA
>DATHSR010000178.1:0-2279 GCA_035464035.1 Desulfotignum sp.
GACCGGTATGACCATCCCGGATACAAATTGCCGGAAACCATGATCATCTGGGGCTACAACATCCATGCCACCTGCCCGGACAACCTGTTCGGTCACTGGATCATCGACCTGATGAAAAAAGGCACCAAAATCATCTGCATCGACCCCCGGCTGTCCTGGTTCGGATCCCGGGCCAAACACCATCTGCGGCTGCGGCCGGGAACCGACTCCGCCCTGGTCATGGGGTTTCTGCACGTGGTGATCAACAGCAATCTGCATGATGAGGCGTTTGTGAAAAAATGGTCCAATGCCGTGCACCTGATCAGCAAAGACACGGGAAAACTGGTCAGGGAATCAGATCTTCTGCAGGGCGGGTCAGACAAGAATTTCGTGGCATGGGATACCAGAGAAAACCGGCCCGTGATCTGGGATACCTCACGGGTGGGATTCCGGGATGCCCCGGATGCTGATCCGGCCGTGTCCGGGGAATGGGACATCAGGATGTCAGACGGGCCCACCGTGGCCTGCCACACGGTATGGGATGCGTTCTGCGCCCGGGTCAACGAATACCCCTTGGACAAAGTGGAAAAGATCACCGGTGTGCCGGCCAAAGAGATTCATGCTGCGGCCGTTATGTATGCCAAAAGCCGCCCCGGTGCCATTCACTGGGGGGTGGCTGTGGACATGACCCCGGCCCTGACACCTCTGGTCACCGGCATTTCCGCATTGTGGGCCATCACCGGCAATCTGGATGTCCCCGGCGGCAACGTGTTTGCCCGGTTTGCCTTTGATGTGGTGCCCTATGCCCTGCCCGGCACCCGGGGCGCCATCCGCCTGAAGACCGAAGCGCAGGACAAGCCCCGTATCGGCGCGGACCGGTACATGCCGTTGAATAAGTTCTACTGGCGGTGCCAGACCGACATGACCCTGGACCAGATTTTCACGGAAGATCCTTATCCCATCAAGGGGATGTGGATCCAGACGGCCGGCATCATGCAGGGACTGGGCATGGACCCCAAAAAATGGCGTGCCGCCCTGGAAAAGCTGGATTTCATCGTGGCCGTGGACCTGTTTCAGACCCCCACCACCCAGTATGCGGATGTGGTGCTGCCGGCCGGCACGTTTCTGGAAAAAGACAGCTTTCGAAGCTGGTGGGTGCCGCTCCAGACCATCAACAAGGTGGTGGAAGTGGAAGGGTGCCGGCCGGATGTGGCCATCAACTTCGAACTGGCCAAACGGTTTGACCCGGAATTCAAATTCGACACCATCCATGATCTGTATGACGATATTCTCAAGCCCTCGGGCATGACATTTGCGCAGCTTCAGGCAAAGGGGTGGGCCTATCCGCCGGAGGGCAGTGCCAGCTGTCCCTATCTGCGCCATGAAAAAGGGCTGCTGCGGCCCGATAAAAAGCCCGGCTTCCGGACCCAGACCGGGCTGTTCGAACTGTATGCCACCCTCAGGGAGGAATGGGACCTGGATCCCATGCCCCATCATGAAGAACCCCCTTTCACCCCTGTCTCCCGGCCGGACCTGGCCAAAGAGTATCCGTTGATTCTGTCCACGGGCCGCCGGTCCCCTGCGTTTTTCCACACCGAACACCGCCAGATCCCCTGGCTGAGGGAGATCGATCCCGACCCTGTGGTGGAGATTCATCCGGCCACGGCGGCAAAAAATCATATCAGCCATGGGGAATGGATGTGGATCGAGAACTGGATGGGCCGGGCCCGGTACAAGGCCAAGGTCACGCCGGTGGTGCCCGAATGGATGATCATGGCGCCGCATGGCTGGTGGTTTCCGGAAAAAAAAGGGGCCGAACCCGACCTTTACGGGATGTGGGACGCCAACATCAACCAGCTCATCCCCATGGGTCACCAGGGCAAGGACGGCCAGGGCGCCCCCATCAAGCACTCCATGTGCCGGATCTACAAATGTGAAGGAGGCAGATCATGAGCCCAAAACCCGAATTCGGTCTTCTCATCGACTATGAATACTGCACCGGGTGCCATGCCTGCCAGGTGGCCTGCGCCCAGGAAAACAAATGGCCCGCCGGCATGGGGGGCATCCGGGTCCAGGAGATTGTCCAGGCCCTTCCCCATGGCAAACATTACCTGACCTATCTGCCGTTTCCCACTGAATTGTGCATCCTGTGCCGGCCTCGCACCAAAAAGGGTTTGGACCCTGCCTGTGTGTTTCACTGCATGGCCGGATGCATGACATTTGGCCCTATTGAGGAACTGGCCGAAAAAATGAAGGAAAAACCGCGCATGGTGCTGTGGGTTCCCAGATGACCTCCTGGC
>DATHSR010000179.1:0-2448 GCA_035464035.1 Desulfotignum sp.
TGAGCCGGTGCAGTGTAGGTCAGGTACAGGTATTTGGGGCCGGCAGCGGCACATCCGGACAAAAATGCCGCAGCAACCGCCAGGCAGAGCCATTGCCTGACAGAAAGCGATGTTGTAAGACGCCGGTTCGGTAAAAGCTCGATCATAAGACACCAACTCCTTTAATCTGCATAGCGTTGATTGATTTTCTCCCCCGTGATGGTGACGGCCGCCAGATATTCTTTGACCGCACCCAGGGTCAAGGAAAACATCTTGGATCCGCTGAGCATGGCGACGGCATTGTCCGGACACCCACAGGCACCGGCAAAGACCGGTCCCATGACCGCGGCCGGGTTTTTTGTGTCATCGGAACCGGCGTGCATCTCCCGGACATAGGTGTCCAGACGGTCCTTGAGAATATCGAAATAGTCGATCTGCCGACCGGTGGTGGTTTCCGTAAGGGTGGAAATATGGCGGGAAAAATCCTGGATCATCTGCCAGAACCGGTCTGTCAGTACCGGTCTGTTTTTGTCACTGACCGGCATGAAGTAAGCAATTCCCCACCCCACCGCCAGAATTTTCAGAATTCCCAGTTCATATTCAATGGTGATCAGGTTCAGATCACTTTCTTTGGGCACAGATGTCAGAAGCTGCTTGAGGTCAGTTCTGTCAACGGCAAAATCGGCGAGGTGCCGGGCGGTTTCTTCTACCGTAAATGGGTGTGGTTCCTGGGCCGTCATAAACACTCCATTGGGGGTGTACAAAATTTGCAGATTGTGTCATACAATAGCGTATTCTGCTTTAAATATCCAGAACGTAAAGAGGCAAACCGTGGCAGAGATAAAAATAACCCTCAAACTGTTTGTCACCCTGGCAGCATACCTGCCCGAGGATGCCGACAATTTCACTGTCCAGGAAGGCACCACCGTGGAAACCCTGATAGAATCACTCAACATGCCTGACGATGCGGTAAAGCTGATTTTTGTCAATGGCAGAAAACAGGATAAAACCTATGCGCTCAAAGCCGGAGACCGGCTGGGATTGTTTCCGCCGGTGGGAGGAGGATGATTGCCATGTCCATCGGACTTGAACGGTATGACCGTAATTTTGAGACATTGACCCGGGCACAGCAGGCAAAGCTGATATCGTCGCGGGTGTCGGTGCTGGGACTGGGGGGGCTTGGAGGCGGGGTGAGTGAAATGCTGGCCCGGACCGGTGTGGGGCATCTGACCCTGATTGACGGGGATGTGTTCGAACCCAGCAACCTGAACCGCCAGTTGTTCTGCACCGAAGACCTGCTGGGGACCGCCAAGGCCCTGGCGGCCGAGAAACGGATCCGGGCCGTCAACTCCACGGTACAGGTCAGGGCGGTGGCACAGTATGCCGACGGCGGCAACCTGTATGACATGATCAGAGAATCGGACCTGGTGGTGGACTGCCTGGATTCCATTCACTCCCGGTTCATGCTCCAGGAGGCGGCCAAAAAAGCCCGTATCCCTCTGGTGGCCGGCGCCATTGCCGGGGTGTCCGGCCAGGTCACCGTGATTTTTCCCGAAGATAAAGGCTATGAACTCATTTATGGAAAAAAGGACCAGCTGCCGGCCAGGGGCATTGAATCGCGGACGGGAAACATCTCTTACTGCGCCCTGATGGTTGCGGCCCTGCAGTCATCAGAATGTATCAAAGTGCTCCTGGACCGGGGCGATGTTTTGCGCAACAAACTGCTGATCATGGAGTTGTGGTCCAATTCTTTCGAGGTGATGGATCTGGTATGAAACAGTCAGACAGGTATGCAGATGCGGCTCAAATCATCTGTAATGCCCGGCGGTGCGTGGCATTCACCGGTGCCGGTATTTCAGTTGAAAGCGGGATCCCGCCGTTCAGGGGTGAAAACGGGCTGTGGAACCGGTATGATCCATCCACCTTTGATATCAGCTATTTTCACCGGCATACCAAAGCCTCCTGGCAGGTGATCCGGGAAATTTTTTATGATCTGTTCGGCAGGGTACGGCCCAATAAAGCCCATACGGCCCTGGCCGAAATGGAGGCACAGGGAGTCGTCAAAAGTGTGATCACCCAGAATGTGGACAACCTGCATTATGATGCCGGCTCCAAAGTGGTTCATGAATTCCACGGGTCCCTCAAACGGCTGGTGTGCCTTTCCTGCAACAGCCGGTATCCCATTTTTGAAATCGATCTGGACCGGATGCCCCCTGCCTGTCCCCATTGTGATGGAATTTTGAAGCCGGATGTGATCTTTTTCGGTGAGCCCATTCCTGAACCGGCAGGGACATTGTCATTCGAAGAAACCCGCCGGGCGGACTGTTTCATTCTCATCGGCACCACCGGCACTGTGGCCCCGGCCAATCTGATCCCATCGGCGGCAAAAGCCAACGGGGCTGCCATCATTGAAATCAATCCAATGCCCTCTGAATATACCTCCCGGGTGACGGATATCTTTCTTCAGGC
>DATHSR010000180.1:0-3285 GCA_035464035.1 Desulfotignum sp.
GAAGCTGTGGAAAGATACCGTCAGACCGGATCTCTTGTACAGAGCGCTGCGGTTCATGAAGAGATTTTCCAATCCTACCTGCAGTCCCTGATCAAATACAACCAGCGGGCCGATGCAGACAGCCTGGATCTGTTAATGCGATCTTTGCCCCGTCATGTAGGAAGCCAGATCAAATACACCCGTCTGGCCCCGGATCAACGGATCGAAAAGACCAAAACATCCCTGGATATTCTTGAAAAAGCCCTGATCGTCCAGACAGCCAGCGCCGCCGATGCCGCAGGACTTCCGTTGAATGCCCATATATCCGCCAAAAAAATCAAACCGCTTTTTCTGGATGTGGGGCTGATGCAGTACGTTTGCGGGATAGACCCGGCCGCGATCCTGGCTGACAGGGATCTGTCCCTGATATACAAAGGCGCTCTGGCGGAGCAGTTTGTAGGCCAGGAACTACTGGCTGCCGGCGGTTCGGAAAACGGAAAACTGTTCTACTGGGCGAGGAACAAAAAAAACAGCAACGCGGAAGTGGATTATCTTGCGGTGCATCAGGGCACTGTTTTCCCCATTGAAGTGAAAAGCGGGCCGGCCGGAAAGCTCAAAAGCCTTCATCTTTTTCTGGCTGAACACCCCCAGGTAACCAAAGGCATTGTCATGTCTCCTGCCGGGCCCGACTGTCAACAAATCGAAAAACTTTTCTTTCTGCCGATATACGCCCGGTTCAACTGATTACTGAAAACCAGCCGGACTTCTGCGAAATGGCAGCAGCCCCCTCACCGGTTGCGGTGAAGGGGCTGCTGAATGGGCCGGTTTAACTGAATCAGCGGCTATGCCAGGTCGCCCCGTTCCGCCAGCACCTTTTTGAGGGTGGACAGGGCCGTGTTGGCCGCCGGCACCCCGCCGTAGATGCTGGTCTGGAAAATCACCTCAGCCACCTCCTCTTGGGTGCATCCCACGTTCAATGCCGCGTGGATGTGCAATGCCAGCTCTTCAGGCCTGGACAGCACGGTGAGGGCCGCCACGGTGATGAGCTGCCTTGTGGTGTGGGGGATCTTTTCTCTGGCATACATCTGGCCGGTGATGTACAAAGACATGTCCTTTGCCAGGTCCTTGTCAAAGAACCGCCACAGGTTGTAGGGCTTGTCTTCGTCCTTGACCGTGGAAAAATACAGTTTGGCGGTTTCCCCGGTCTTTTTTGCAATCTCCTTGGGGTCCATGGGGGCCTCCTTTACCGGTTGGCTTTTCTGAATCCCAGCTGATCCAGGGCGATGATCCATTTGCAGATATTGGCCGAGCCTTCCACCATGGAATAGGTGGGGGCATCCCGGTAGTACCGTGCCACCGGGTATTCGGTGGAGTAGCCGTAGGCGCCCATGATCCGCATGGCGTAGTTGGAGGCCTTGGTGGCCACTTCGCCGGCCAGGTATTTGGCAATGGCCACATCCAGGCCGTTGTTGAGTTCGCCGTTGTCCTTGGCCACGGCCGCCTTGTACACCACCAGGCGGGCCGCCTCGATTTCCGCGGTCAGCTGGGCGATCATGTCCTGGTTCATCTGGAATTCGCCGATTTTCTTGCCGAACTGTTTTCTCTCGTTGCAGTACTTGGTGGCCACATCCAGGCAGGCCTGGGCCAGGCCCACACCGCCGGCGGCAGCCGACAGACGGGTCTGGTTCAGCGAGGAGAACACGATCTTGGCGCCGTCACCGGGTTTGCCCAGCAGGTTTTCCTTGGGCACCTTCACGTTGTCCAAAAACAGTTCGCCCGTGGGGGAGGAGTGGGACCCCAGTTTTTCCAGGGCAGAGGTTTTGATGCCCGGGAAATTTTTGGGCTCGATGACAAAGGCGGACAGCCCCTTGGAACCGGCGGCCTTGTCGGTATAGGCATAGTACAGCAGGCAGTCGGCCACATGGGCATTGGAGATCCAGGTCTTGGAGCCGTTGAGCAGCCAGTGGTCCCCCTTGTCTTCTGCTGTTGAGGCCATGGCCATGACATCGGAACCGGCATCGGACTCGGTGATGCCGAAACCGCCGATGTATTCGGCGGTGCACAGTTTTTCCACATATTTTCTGCGCACTTCCTCGTTGCCGTACTTATAGATGGTGTAGGCGCATCCCAGCATCTGCATGTTCACCTGAACCCGCAGGGAGGAAGACACCCGGGCCAGTTCCTCGGTGATGATCATGGCTGCCAGAAACCCGTTCTTCATGCCTTCTCCGCCGTATTCTTCGGGAATCACGGTGCCGAAACATCCCAGGTCTTTTCCCAGGGGCCGCATCACCTCGTCAATGGGCAGATAATGTTTTTCATCCCATTCACCGGCATTGGGTTCGATCTGTTTTTTGGCGAAATTTCTGATCTCTTTTTGAATCATCTGAAGATCTTTGGGCAGTGTAAAATCCATGTTTTCTCCTTAAAAGTTTAAACATTATGGGGGTTGGGGTTAGTGTGCCTGACGGGGTGGCCCATGGCCTGGGAAAAGGCCTGGGCCGCATCCGTCAACAGGGTGATACAATAGGAAAAATGTTTTTTGTCCCGGGTCCGGATTTCGGGTACCGCCAGACTCATGCTGGCCAGAATTTTGCCGTTAAAGTCAAACACCGGGGCGCTCACGGACCCGATACCGGGCGTGCGTTCCCCTAAGCTCACGGCATATCCCCGGGTCCTGATTCTCGACAGTTCCGCAGCCAGGGCAACCGGGTCCACGATGGTGCTGTCCGTTACCGGTGACGGGGTGACAGCGGCAAAATATTCTTTTTGAAACGCATCGCTGGAAAACGCCAGCAGGCATTTGGCAGACGCCCCGGCATACAGGGGGGACTGGTTGCCGATGGGCATGCCGGCCTTGAGATTCCGGGTGGATTCAATGGTGTCGATACAGATGCGCAGGTTTCCCTGGATAATATTCAGGTAAACGGTTTCTTCGGTTTTTTTTGCCACCTCTTCCATGAACTGCCGGCCGATGCCTGTCAGGTTGTTGGAATGGTTCAGGTTTTCCAGAAACCGGTAAAAAATGTTGCCCACAAAATACTGGCGGGTCCTGGCATCCTGACGGACAAACCCGTAGGCTTTGAGAGCGGACAGAATCCGCTGCACCGTTGCCGGAGAAAATCCCAGCTCACCGGACAGTTCGCGGATTCCCCAGCTGGCCTTGATATCCTGGAATTTGAGCATGATCTCCAGGGCTTTTTCAATGGCAGTGCGCTTTGTGTCTTCCGTTTTTTTTGCCGGCGCGGTTTTTTGTCTCACGGGTATGGATTTGCTCGCTGTTTTGTTTTATATATTAAAACATTG
>DATHSR010000181.1:0-3366 GCA_035464035.1 Desulfotignum sp.
AAACCGTTGTGGTCTGCAATATCAAATCCTACCTGCCCAAAATCAAGGCCATCTTAGGCAGCCTGCTTGGCAAAATTCCCAAAGCGGATAAAATCGATCCCAACCATCACATGTTTGACGATATTGTGGCTGCATCACCACCCACCCCCCCGGATATCACCGTATCCCCTGAAGAAGATACCGCCGTCATGCTGTATACCGGCGGCACCACCGGTGTTCCCAAGGGAGCGGAACTGACCCACACCAACTTTACCTATAACCTGGAAGCGTGTGAGGAATATTTCCGGATCGTGCATGAACCGGGCAAAAAAGCGGAAAAGATGCGCCACGGCGGGTTTCACACCTACCTGGGGGTATTGCCCTGGTACCACAGCTTCGGCATCACCAGTGCGCTGTTGTTTTCCGCCCTGTCCGGCAGCCGGCTGGTCTGCATTCCGGATCCCCGGGCCGGCAATCCCCCGTTCACCGTGGTAATGGAAGCGGTGCAGAAATACCGGCCCACCTTTATCACGGCGGTCCCCACCATCTTTGTGGCCTTTACCAACCATCCCCATCTGGACAAGTACGACATCTCCTCCATTATGGGGTGTCTGTCCGGCGGGGCCCCGCTGCCGCCGGAAGTGTGCCGGCAGTTTGAAGACAAGACCGGCTCCATCATCTTTGAAGCCTACGGCCTGACCGAAACCGCTCCAGCCGCCTGTATCAATCCCTCGTTCAAGGAAACCCGGAAAATCGGGTCCATCGGATTTCCTTTGCCTGGAACAGATGTCAAAATTCTGGCCCTGGATGGCAGCAACGAAGAGGTCCCCCGGGGAGAGGACGGGGAACTGGCCATCTGCGGTCCCCAGGTCATGAAAGGTTACTGGAAAAGGCCGGATGCCAATCAGGAGGTGTTTGTCACCATTGACGGCAAACGCTATTTTCTCACCGGTGACATCGGCAACATTGACAAGGACGGATATATTACCATCACGGACCGCAAAAAAGACATGATCATTGTGGGCGGGTTCAATGTCTATCCCAGGGAGGTGGAAGACATTCTTGACACCCCTCCCAAAGTGGAACTGGCAGCCGTTGTGGGGGTGCCCGACGAAAAAAGCGGGGAAAAGGTCAAGGCGTTCATCAAATGCAAACAGGGACAGACCGCCACAAAAGAGGAGATCGAAACCTTCTGCAAGGAAAACATGGCCGGCTACAAGCGGCCCAGAATCATTGAATTCAGAGACGATATTCCTTTGTCCAATGTGGGCAAGGTGCTGCGCCGGGTGCTTCGGGACGAAGAGATCAGCCAGTGATAGTCTGAACCGCCTCTGAAGCCAGGATCAGTCCGAATATGCCGGGGATCCAGGGGATGGTGCCGATGGCCGGGCGTTTCCGGCCGTGGCCGGCACCGTCCCCCGGATCTTCATCCCCCGCATCAGGCTGGCGGTCTCCATCCGGTGCCAGGGCCGGGGGCTCAAGAGAGTAAACGCACCGGATCCCCGTGAACATCCCCCGGCGGTGGAGCCGCCGCCGCACCATCCGGGCCAGGGGGCACACACTGGTTTCGGCAATATCCCCGGTCCGGATCAGGGACGTATCCATCCGGCCCCCGGCCCCCATGGAAGAGACCACACAACGCCCCATCTGCAACGCCGCCACCAGCAGATTGACCTTGGAATTGAGCCCGTCAATGGCATCCACCACCACGTCCAGATCATCGGACAGCAATGTTTCCAGACTGTCTGCATTGACAAAGGTGTCATGAATTTCCACCCGGCAGGCAGGATGGATGTCCAGGACTCGGGTCTTCGCAATCTCCGCTTTTTTCTGCCCCAGGGTGGAATGCAGGGCATACAGCTGCCGGTTGATATTGGAGACCTCCACCCGGTCAAAATCCACCAGGCGCAGATATCCGACCCCGGCCCTGGCAAGGGCCTCGGTGGCAAACGAGCCCACCGCCCCCAGGCCGAACACCGCAATCCTTGCCTGTCCCAGTTTTTCCACGGCATCCTTTCCCATCAGACGGACGGTTCTGTCAAACTGGGCCATATCCGTCATAACTGCCTCGAGCCAGGAGACGCTGCCAAAATCATCGGGGCAAACACTTCCCGGGCATTGACATAGGCCTGGCGGACAAACTCCGGGACCGGCACACCGGCCCGGGATGCAGCGATCTGTGCGATGGCCGGCAGATTTTTAGGTTCATTGAGTCCGTGAGGGTCCGGAACCGGCACACTGGGATAGATATCCGGGGTATCTGTTTCCAGCAGAATCCGGTCTTTGGGCACTGCCTTGAGAGCGTTTACCACTTTTTTCGCCCCGGGCCGGGTCACGGACCCGGAAAAAGAGATATACAGGTTGAACCGTATCAGCACACTCACCATATCTGCAGACCCGGAAAAAGAGTGCACCAGGCCCGGGGATTTCAAAGGGCCTGTTTTTTTCAGCAGCCGGACAAAGACATCCCAGGCCTTTCTGATGTGAATGTTGACGGGCCGCTCCAGATCCCGGGCCAACGCCAGGTGACCTTCAAACACCGCCATCTGACGGTCTCTGTCTGCGTTTTTGTCCATGAAATCCAGCCCGGTTTCTCCGATACCGCAGACTTGCGCCGCCACCTGGTCTCCGAGCACCTGGTGCCAGCCGGGCGACAGAGAATCCAGAAACCAGGGGTGAATGCCGTAACAGGGAACAATGGCCGGGTATTGACGGGCCAGGGCTGCCGTAGCCCCGAAATTCTCTTCCATGGTGGCGCAGGTCACCATACCCGTGACCCCGGCGGCTTCGGCCCGTTGAACAATACCGGAAATGTCGTTGATGATCCGGGGATCATGCAGGTGACAATGTGCATCCAAATATTGCAGGGCCGGTTCAGATGTCATGGTCAGAAACTTCTTTCAAGCATGATGTCACAGATGTCCGCCACCGTTTGCACGGCCGTTTCTATATCCCACTGCTGTTTATCTCTTTCTCCAACCCGGTTGGCGCCGGCCCGGACCTGAACCATGGGGACCTGGTACAGGGCTGCCACATGGGCCGCAGCCGCCCCTTCCATGGATTCCATCACCGGCGAAAACGCGTCTGAAAGCGCTGCAGCTTTTTCAAAAGACCCGGTAATGGCAGAGACCGTGACAAACGGGCCCTTTCCCACCCGGCAGTTCAAGGACCTTGTCAGACGCCTGTGGCAGGACCCAGCCAGACCGGTGTCCAGCCGATAAACACCCCGGCGGGTGTCCGGCTGTCCAGGGATCAGGTCAAAGGGCAGCGGTTCCAGCAGCATGGATGGTCGGGTTGCGCCTGTCAGGGGCTTCTGGCCGGACCCGGTCTCATCCGGGCTGCCCGACCGGCAGATATCCACCCCGGAATGGATATAGGTGTCTGTCA
>DATHSR010000182.1:0-4022 GCA_035464035.1 Desulfotignum sp.
CATCTGATGTATCTGTGATCCGGCAGCGGGCCGTCGCCGGAAAAAACGGCATCATGGGCCGCATTCTGCCAAGATCCCGCCCCTTGGGGTAAACCCTGAATAAAAGATCGATCTGTGTCCAGGGTGATTTGAGGGTGACAGGGATATCTGCCGTGCTTATGATAAGGATTTGAAAGGAGTGTGACATGGAAATTATCGGTGTTCAGAAAATAACAAACATCCGTCACCTGAACCTTTTTTCCGTCCATTATCAGGACAAGAAGGGCCGGGACAAGACCTGGACATTTGCCTCACGGTCGCATCTGGAAAATCCCGGAGATAAACCGGCCGGCCGGCCTGATGCCGTGGTGGTGGTGCCGTTTCATGCCACCGAAAGAAAGCTGGTGATCATCAGGGAGTTCCGGGTGGTGCTCGGAGGATATCAGTACGGATTTCCGGCCGGTCTCCTTGATCCGGAAGAAAGCGTGGTCCAGGCCGGCCGGCGGGAGCTGCTTGAAGAAACCGGGTTGCGCATGACAACCGTCCTGGGGCAGAGTCCCGCCATCTTTTCCTCGTCAGGGATGACCGACGAATCGGTCAGTCTGCTCTATGCGGAATGCGAGGGAATACCCAGCTGCGATCATACCGAGGATTCGGAAGATATCCAGGTGATGCTGGTGTCGCCCGACGATGCAAGAGGTCTGCTCGCAGCGCCCGAGACCCGGTTTGACGTCAAGACCTGGATCGTTTTAAAGATGTTTGCCGCCCATGGGGTTTTCTGAGGAAACGGTCCGTGTTTTCCAATTTCATATATTTTCTGGTGGCCCTGATCATCTATGCCACTGCAGAACTCTTTGATACCGGGGCGGTCCATGATTTTGCCGGATGGGTCTTCAGCCTGATTCTGGGGGCCGGCTTTTCCGGGATCTGCTGGTTGCGTTTTCGGCGTATCGAGCAAAATGCAGACAACATGAGTTACGCCGGGGTGGATCATGCGGTGTCAGCGGCCATCTCCCGGCTGTCCATCCTGGCACTGATGCTGTTCGCCGTCAATATATATGTATTCCGGCTCAATACAACGGTTTCCCAGGTGCCTTTGTTTCAGACCATACCCACCCTCGGGGCGCTGCTGTTTCTGGGGCTGTTTGTCCTGTACCTGGTCATTGTCTGGAATGCCGCCTTCCGGATTCAGGCCCGGGTGTTTACCAAAGAGATTTCCCGGCGCCGGTTCGTGTTATCCCATCTGTCCTTCTGCCTGCCGGCGCTGCTGCCGTGGCTGTGTCTGTCTTTGTTCGCCGATGTGATCCGGTTTCTTCCCTTTGCACCGGTAAGGGACTTTCTCAACCGTCCGGCTGGTGAAATTTTCTATATGCTGGTGTTTCTGGTGCTTCTGGCGATTTTCGGGCCGGTACTCATCAAAACCGTGTGGCAATGCCGGCCCATGGAAAAAAGTGCTGCCAGAATCCGGATCGAAACCGTATGTGACCGGGCCGGGCTCCGGTATGCCGATATTTTGAGATGGGATCTGTTTGCCGGCAGCATGATCACGGCGGGCGTCATGGGGCTGGTGGGAAAATTCCGGTATATTCTGGTGACGCCGGCGCTGGTTCATGCGCTGGATGATGCGGAACTCGAAGCGGTCATGCTTCACGAAATCGGCCATGTCCACCACCATCACATGCTGTTTTACCTGTTTTTTTTCGCCGGGTTTATTGCCTGTAATTTTGTATTGTTCGAACCCATGACGCTTATGGTGCTCATCGCCGACCCCCTTTACCGGGGCGCCGCATTTTTCGGGCTTGCGAAACAGCAGATTCATCCGGTGGTGATGGGGATGATGATCATCGGTTTTTTCATCCTCTATTTCCGGTTCGGATTCGGTTTTTTCATGCGGAATTTTGAACGGCAGGCCGATCTTCATCTGTACCGGTTTTTCCCGGACGCGGCGCCGCTGATCCGGACATTCCACAAAATTGCCGTCATCAGCCGGCAGGCCATGGACCGGCCCAACTGGCACCATTTCAGCATCGGGCAGCGCATCCGGTTTCTGGAGCAATGCCAGAAAAACCCGTTCCTGGTGGCACATCACCACCGGCGGGTCCGGCGCATGATCTCAGGGGCGGTGATGGTGCTGATCGGTGTTTTCTGGTTCGGTTACAGCCTCAGTTACGGTCAGTTAAAACCAGGGTTTGAAAATTTCATTGCCCGGCAGCTGGTGTTCCAGCAGCTGTCAGATCACCCCGGGGATGTGGATCTGCTGGTGTTTGCGGCTGATTTTCATTACGCCCGCCAGAACTTTATGAAGGCCAGAGCGGCCTATGAAACTGTTATCCACACAGACCCCCGCCATGTTCATGCCCTCAACAATCTGGCCTGGCTGCTGGCCACCTGTCCGGATGAAGCGGTCCGGGACCCCGGCCGGGCCCTGGAACTGGCGGGCCGTGCGGTGTCGCTTTCACGGGAGCCATTTGTGCTGGACACTTACGCCGAGGCCCTGTTTGTCAATAACCGGGTGGCCGAGGCACTGCAGGCGGCCAGGGAGGCCCTGGCTCTGGCCGGTGACGGACACGGCTATTACCGGGAGCAGATACGGCGGTTTGAGGCCCATCTTTAAATGCCGATGGGCAAAAACACCATGCCGGCCGTCTGGTGTAGGGTTCGTGTGATCACTCGGTTGTTTCTGGAGGCCACCAGGCGGGCCATGGTATCCTGCAGAGAGATCAGTTTTCCGAAAAGGCGTTCAAAGCTCAGATTACGGACCGGTCCCGTGCACTGGTTGGTCTCCAGAAACAGGATGCCGTCGCTGTCTTTGCGATGATACAGCCGCCAGACCAGGATCTCAATATTGCGGGCGCTGTTGTAAAGGTCCTGGGGGTCCAGGAAATCCAGGACAAACTGTTCGCATTTGCCTGAATAAGACAAGTGAATCATGGTATGCAGGCCCCAGGCAACCGCATAAACCCGGTCCCCGGTATATCCGGGGTCAAATCCCAGCAAAAGGATATCCGCCCACCGGGTGTTTGCAGGCGCGTCGGTAAAGGGAAGGGCGGGACAGTGAAATATCTGTTCGATGCGGGAATCAATGGTGGTCCCCGGGGTTTTTAAAAGCTCCTTGGTATTCATGTGGTAGAGCTTTTCCGTCAAGGTCTTGAGCAGGGTGACCGTCTGGTCCAGATGGATGTCCGCCACCATGTCCATGTCGGTCTTGGCAAAATTCTGGAACCTGAAGTCGGACGATGGGGCGCAGCCGGTCACTGCGCCTGAACACACCAGACAAAGGGCAAAGAAAAGAAACAGGCAGCCGGCTCTTTTAATGAACAGCCGCTGCCTTGTACTCCCTGACTCCCTGATGCATGGTTTTAACAGCCAGCTGGATACAGTGGTGTTTTTTTTCCGGGATATTTTCAAGCCGTTTGAACACATCTCCGTCGTTGATGGTCAACGCCGCATCAAGGGACTGTCCCCTGATCAGATCCACCACTGCCATGGCTGCGGACACAGCTCCGGCACATCCGGTGATCTCATATCTGACGTCCTGAATGATGTCGCGGTCATCCACCTTGAGATAGATTTTCATAATATCGCCGCAGGATCCTATTTTTTCAGATACCTGGCTGGGATTCTGGATGTGGCCCATATATTTTTTTTCAAGAAAATAATTGATGGCCGGTTCTGCATACCCGGCTTCAGACAGCATTTTTCGCTGGGAGGTTATGGTGTCGGTTTCGGTTATCACGGGTGTTTCCTTAAGTTATCCGGCCAGAGCACAATTAAAAAATTTTCCGGACGGTTTGAAAGTGCATTCACGATTTGAGCCAAAGCGGTTTCAAATCATGTGACATAAAATAATGAAATTGTGTTTGATGTCAAGAAAAATGCTGGGCCTGCGACCGGGGGAAAAAATAGTACTTGTGAATCTAACCGGTTATGATATGGTAAAAAAATAATTATTTCAGCGGGCGGACCACATGAGCCGATATGCCTATTAGGCTGACCGAGATACCCATAGATGTTCATTATCATTTTGGCATACAGAAAAAGGA
>DATHSR010000183.1:0-6117 GCA_035464035.1 Desulfotignum sp.
CCTCGCTGACTCTCAGGTTTTCCAGAGCCGAAGTCAGTCGCTGCATATGAATTTTTCGTTCCGTGACGTCGCGGATGACGTGCAGGATATTGTCAATCTTGCCCCGGCCCCCCATTTTGTATACCACTTCGGCTGCGTCATTGACCCATTTGGTCTGCCCGTCCGCCGATACAATCCGGTATTCCAGTGAATCAAATTCCCTGTCAATGATGGTGCTGTAAAAACGGACCACCTCATCATAATCATCGGGATGGACAATATCGAAAATATGAAAAATGCCTGAAGCAAATTCCTCGGACGGGATGGCGCACAGTTTCTCGGTGGCATTGGAAATACTTACGATCCGGGTGCTGTCTTCAGGGGATGTCGTCAACACCACTTCAGGAATCAAGTCCAGCAGTTTTTTCAGTTCATGGCTGGTTTTTTTCCGTTCAGTGATATCGACCACTGAGGCCAGAACCCCCTTTTTTTCTTCATACATGATGGTCCGGGCGTTCATTTCAACCAGATATTCAGTACCGGAACGGTTTTTGAATGAAAATTCAGCGGTGTCTTTGACAGGTCCGGATGATTGAAACAACTGCATGAAAAATCCAGCCATCCGCCGGTTATCCTGGGGGGCGACAAATTCGGAAAAAACTATGCCGACCAGGGTGTGGCTGTCAACGTCACTGAGTTCGGCAAAGCTTTTGTTTGAAAAGGCGATTCTGCCGTTTTCCTGGATCAGGACAACGCCCTCGGTGATCATGTCCAGCAGGTCTGCAGTATCAAATTTTTTTAAAGGGCTCATCTCATCTCTGGGACTGAATAACAGGGTTAAAATAGGTATGAATATATGGCAGAAATCCCTGTAATGTCAAGAAACACCGGGCTGAGACAAAAAGGGCATTCAAACCATGACACTACATTCCAGGTTCAGGCAGCCTGCAGGCCTCGACCAGGGAAGAAAAAAAGCAACCAGGGCAGCGGTGACCAGCCGGCAGGACGACACATCCGGGGCTTTTGCCGTGAAAAGTCACCTCAGGAATAGACGGTTTTACTGGATATTTGTGTTTGATGATTCCCGGTATTGTGGTATTTTAAAAAAAGAGCATCAGACGCAGGTTGAAAAGAGATTGCCGGCATGTTTCTTGATTGAAATTAATATCAGATTGACCCGGCATGCCGGCAGATTAAGAAAAACACACTTAAAACCATGTAAGGAGGCTGTTATGACCAGCTGGATCTGTGATCAGTGCGGATACAATCTTGAAGCGGACACCCCGCCGGAAAAATGTCCGAGCTGCAAGAAAGACTGCGCGTTTGTGGACAATTCATGTTACACCCCCGAGTGTGCGGGAAAACCCAATGATCCGAGAATTACAGGAAAAGAGTAAAGGAGGGCACGATGGGCAAAAAATACAGAATCACCACTTCTTGTCCCCGGTGCGGGTGCGCCGGCACATCCCATCTGACAGAAGAGGAGATCAAAAAAAGATATGGGGAGGTGCCCAATATCGAGCTGGAATGCCATGAGTGCATGATGAAGCTGGAAGCGGATGTCCAGGAGGATGATGGGCCTGACAACCCCTGATCCGCCGGTGTCAGCCGTCCGGTACCATGACCGCACCCGACATGTCCGGCACCGGATTGCGCCCCATTCACTGGATTTTTCAAAATATCCGGCACCCGTTAAAACCTATGCATATCATTCCCGGATTCCTTTGACGCAGGGGGGCGGGCCTGGTGAAAACCGGAGCGGCAACCAGGTCCAGATTGAACCAGATGTTTCGGTGGACCAGGTGCTGGCCGGAAAACTGCCGGATCGGGAAACGGTGGATTTGGAAAAGGTGTCCCGGATTCTGGCCCTGTCCTTGGGAGTGACTCTGGTGGACAAGGCCCGGGGGATCCTGTTCCGGAGCGTGCCCTCCGCAGGAGGGCTGTATCCCTGTCAACTGTATCTGTCGGCGCAAACCATCGATGATATTGAGACAGGGTTGTATTATTGCGATACGGTCCAGGGGTTTTTGGGCAGGATCAACCCACGGCCTCTGGAGTCCCTTTTTCCGGACCGGAACCAGGCCGGTCCCTGCCTGGTCATCACCGGAATTTTTTACCATTCTGCCTGGAAATACCGGGAGCGGGCTTTCCGGTATCTGCTGCTGGATGCAGGGCATCTGGCTGAAGCCGTGCTGCATGCGGCCCGGGCAGCGGGTGTCCGTGCCCGGCTCTGTTATGATTTTGATGATCTCCACCTTGTCAGAAGCCTGGATCTGGACGAAAACCTGGAAGTGCCCCTGGCCTGTGTTTTGCTCGGCTCGGGCATCGCCCGGGAAAAGGCGTCTGAATCAAAACCGTTTCAGCCCGCCGCCCCTGTCCCTGGACAGCCGCCCCCGGTGGTTTACGGGGTATTGAAAAAAGCGTATCTGGCAGGCATTCCGATAGCTGACAAACCGGCGGTTGAAAAGGATTCACAGGTGTTTATCCGGAAACCGGATGCGATTTTGGCTTCACCGTCTCCGGGACGGTTTCCGGCGGTTTCCTTTGTGCAGGCCCTTGCCCGCCGGCGGTCCCGGCGTAATTTTGTCACCCGGGAACTGCCGGAGCCGGTGTGGGCCGCCCTGCTAGGCCGGGTGTTCACCCGGATCTTTATTGGCCAGAATCCGGATGAAACCGGTGCATCTGTCGGCAGGTTTCTTGAGACGGCAATGATCTGCCAGAACATGGCAGGCGTTGCACCGGGCCTGTATTCTTTTTCCCGGGATGGATCAACGCTGGCCTGCCGGCAGGCGGGTGTCCTTTCAGGGAAACTGGCCCGGGTCTGCCTGGACCAGGCATGGATCGGCCGGGCGGCCGCGAATTTTTTGTTTGTGGCGGACCTCACCGCAGTGGAAGCCGCCTTGGGCGCCCGGGGCTACCGGTATGTGATGATGCATGCCGGCCGGGCCGGACAGCGTCTGTATATTGCGGCTCAGGAACTGGGACTGGGATGCTGCGGTATCGGTGCCATGTATGACATGGAAGCGGCCGTTCTGCTGGGGTTGAACCCCGGCAGCGTGCTGCTTTATGCGGTATCGGCAGGACCCGTGAAATAAAAAAAAGGAGCGTGTTCATATGAAATGGCTGCAGTTTTTGACCCCGGTGAAATCCAAAGATTTCAACGAAACGCAACAAATAATTTCAGAGCATGATCCAGACGAGATCACCATCCTGGATGTGCGCCAGCCCGGCGAATACAAAGATTCCCATATTCCGGGAGCCATGCTGATCCCGCTGCCCGAGCTGTCGGACCGGGCAGCGGAGCTGGACCCGGACAAACCCACCCTGGTTTACTGAGCCATGGGCGGGCGCAGCCGGGTGGCTGCCCAGATGCTTTCCGGCAGAGGCTTCAAACAGGTCTACAATGTGTCGGGCGGCATCAAAGCCTGGCAGGCTAAGACTGCTGTGGGACCCCAGACCCTGGGACTGGACCTGTTCGAGGGCAGGCAGTCTGCCCAGGATTTCCTGATCATTGCCTATTCTCTGGAACACGGATTGCAGCAGTTTTACCTGGATATGGCGGACAAGGCCCAAAATGAGGCGGTCAAAGACCTGTTCGGCCGGCTGGCCGCCATTGAGGTGAAACACAAAGATCAGGTGTTTGAAAGGTATCAGGACATGGTGGATCCGGTAATATCCCGGGAGGGGTTTGAGTCCATGGTCACGGTGTCAGCCCTGGAAGGTGGATTGACCACCGAACAGTATCTGGATCTGTTTGATCCCGACCTGTCAGTGGCATCTGAGGTGGTTTCCATGGCAATGTCCATCGAGGCCCAGGCCCTGGACCTGTATCATCGGGTTGCCAACCAGGTGGAGGATCCGGATGCCCGGGCCGTCGTCCGGCAGATCGCCAGAGAGGAAAACCAGCACCTGGCCCGGCTGGGAAAACTGATGGAAAACCTGTAGGGGTTGGTATGATCTTATAAGACTGGGGAGCAGAAGGCATGAAAAAACACCTGGTGCTGGTGGGGGGCGGCCATGCCCACATGGTTACCCTGGCAAATATCGGGCGGTTTGTTGAAAAAGGAATCCGGGTCACGGTGATCGGTCCGTCTGATTTTCATTATTATTCGGGCATGGGACCGGGCATGCTGGGGGGGACCTATTCACCGGACCGGATCCGGTTTGCCACCCGGAAGGTGGTGGAAAGCCAGGGCGGAGAATTTGTCACAGACCGGGTGACGCAGATTCTGCCCCGGGACCGGCAGGTGACGACCCGGTCCGGGGACCGGATCGCGTATGATGTGGTGTCATTCAATGCCGGCTCCTATATCCCGTTGCCGGAAACCGGAACAAGCGAACAAGACCGGCCGGCCAATCTGTATCCGGTCAAGCCCATTGAACAGCTGATGGATGCATCGGCAGCCCTGCAGGACCTTTTTGCAGGGAAAACGGCTCAGGTGAACGTGGTGGGCGGGGGGCCGTCTTCGGCTGAGGTGGCCGGCAATGTGTGGCAGCTGGCCCGGGACAGGGGTACACACATGCCGGAAATCCGTATTTTGTGCGGCTCCCGGTTCATGGGGCGTTTTGGAGAAAAGATCCGGTCCCGGGTGACACAGATTCTTGAGAAACGCGGTATCGTCATTCTGGAAAATGCCCGGGTGCAATCCGTATCCGGAGCAGAGATCACCCTGGAATCCGGGCAGGTGTTTGCCACGGATTTTACCTTTATGGCTTCCGGCGTCATTCCGGCCCCACTGCCAGGCCGGACAAAGGGCTTCGGGTCAATCAGTATCTTCAGAGTGTGACAGATCCCCAGGTTTTCGGGGGCGGTGACTGCATCCATTTTCAGCCGCAGCCCCTGGACAAGGTGGGGGTGTATGCGGTCCGGCAGAATCCGGTGCTGCTGCACAACCTGATGGCCGCACTGGAAGGGGGGTCATTGAAACCCTTTGATCCCGGACCGGATTACCTGCTGGTGTTCAATCTGGGCGGGGGGCAGGGCGTGCTCAAGAAAAAAAATATCGTGTTCAGCGGCAGGCTTGCCTTTACAATCAAAGATTATATTGATACAAAATTCATGAAAAGATTCCAGGCCGCTGAAACCGGATAAAAAGCCGTCGCCCGGCCTGGAAGCAGCACACCATGCCCTGGAAATCCAGGTTGGTATGGATTCCGGCATAACACATTAATTTACCAGGGAGGAATATATGAAAGTAACCATTACCGATCAGTGTATGGGTGACAGAAACTGCAACGAACTGTGTCCTGAAGTGTTCAAGTATGATGAAGACCAGCTGGTGTCCACCATCCAGATCGATCCCATTCCGGAACATCTCAAGGACAAGGTGCGCCAGGCAGCCGCTGAATGCGGCGCCGAAGCCATCATCATTGAAGAGTAACAGCAGCAAACAACAATAAAGGGGGCGTGATGGGAAAATTCCGGGAGAGTCGAACCGCGGTGAACCTGCATACATCCTTTGCCGCTGAAGCCCAGGCCAGAACCCGGTATAACTTTTTTGCCGACAAGGCCCGGGATGAAGGGTATGTCCAGATCGGCAAGCTGTTTGATGAAACCGCTGCCCAGGAGTTTGAGCATGCCCTGCGGTTTTTCAAGTTTTTCAACGGCGGTGAACTGACCATCAACTGGCATTTCCCTACGGGCGTGATCGAAGATACCCGATCCAACCTGCTGTCGTCAGCAGCTCTGGAAAACTATGTGGGCAATGACATGTATGCCGGATTTTCCAAGACCGCCAGAGAAGAAGGGTTTGTCCGGGCCGCAGATACCTTTGATGCCATTATCGTGGCGGAAAATCATCACGAACAGCTCTTTCGGCATCTGGCGGAACGGATCGCCGCCAAACAGACGTTTCAGGATGAAAAACCGATCCAGTGGCGCTGCCTGGGCTGCGGCTACATCCATACCGGTGAAAAGGCCCCGGACAAGTGCCCGGCCTGTGTTCGTCCCACCGGCTGGTTTGAAAGGCTGTGCAGCAATTATTAACGGTCTGTAGGACTGCCGTGACACCGGGCCGGATACGGAAATGTATCCGGCCCGGCGAACCACTTGTGTATCATTTTCTTCATATCGATCCGGAGTCCTTCCGGATATATTCTTTATAACCATCTGTAATGTTTTGATATATTTCTTTTTTT
>DATHSR010000184.1:0-2791 GCA_035464035.1 Desulfotignum sp.
AATGATGACCGACGATACCATTCATACGGACGCATCCCGGCATTTTCTGGAAGAATGCCTGTTTTTCAATGTCAACGTGTTGTCTCGGCAGCTGCTGAAAATGGCGGAAGCCGGCTTTGCTCCCCTGAAACTCTCCCCGGCCCATGCTTCTTTTCTTTTGATTCTGTTTGAAAACCCGGGAATCAGTCCCACACGGCTGGGGGATCTGCTGCAGCTGACGCCGTCCACCATCACCCGGTTCATCGATGCGCTGGAAAAAAAGAAGCTGGTGACCAGAAAAAAAGCCGGCCGGTACCTGGCCATATTTCCCACGGAAAAAGGACTGGGGATCAAGCCGGCCATTGCCGAAACCTACAAGACCTTCTATCTGACATATATCCGGATGCTGGCACCCGAGGTTGCCCGCAATCTCTCCCGGCAGATCAGACAGGCCAGTGGAAAACTGGCCCGTATCGCCCCGTCTGAACAGGACCATGATCCAGACTTTCAAGCTGACCATTGAGTATGACGGCACCGGGTTTTCCGGATGGCAGCGCCAGCCGGAAAAGCCCACCATCCAGGAGGCGCTGGAAAAGGTTCTGTCCAGAATACTCAACCAGCCGGTCACCCTTGCCGGTTCGGGACGGACCGATGCCGGGGTGCACGCCTGGGGCCAGGTGGCTTCTTTTCGCGCCCGCACCGCCATGGATCCCCAGGTGCTCAAAAAAGGGGTCAACAGCCTGATGAAGCATCCCATCGTGCTGACGGATTGCATCCTGGTGCCCGAAGATTTCCATGCCCAGTATTCCGCAGTTTCCAAGGAATATCACTACCATATTCTGAATCGAATCGATCCCTGTGCCGTGGGGCGAAATTATGTCTGGCACATCCACACCCCCCTGGACATCGATGCCATGAACGTGTGCTGTGCGATGATGTGTGGTGCCCATGACTTTAAAAGTTTTGAAAACAAAGGATCTCAACGGAGTTCCACCTTACGCACCGTGTTCATGGCCCGGGTGGACCGGCAGGAGCAGGACCGGCTGGTTTTCAAGATCTGCGCCAGCGGGTTTTTGAAGAACATGGTGCGGAATCTGACAGGATCTCTTGTGGATGCGGGTCAGAAAAAAATTTCCCCCCGGCAATTTGAACAGATTCTGGCCGGCAGGGACAGGTCGCTGGCCGGGGCTACCGCCCCGGCTGGCGGATTGTTTCTCAAACAGGTTAATTACCGGTAACAGACCCGGAAACGGCCGCCTCTTTTTTTCCAGCGTCCGGTCCGGTCTCTCTGATTTTCTGAACATGCTGGTTGTAATGGGCGATAATATCCCGCCGGTAGATCATGCCGATCAGTTTTTTGGGGTTGTCTTCGCTCACCACCGGCAATGCGTCGATGTTTTTCCGGGTGAGCTTGTGCAGCACCGTGCTCAGATCTTCGGACGGGGTGGTGATGATCAGGCCCTCAGAGATCATGATATCCTTCATCACCACCAGATCTTCAATGTGAATGGTGAAAATCACCTCCCGGATATCATTGGATGAAAAAATGCCGGTGAATTCGCCGTCGGCGTTCAGCACGGGGAAATAATGCTGTTTGGTGATCTGGAAAAGGGATTTGAACTCGGAAAACGACATGTTTTCACTGACGCACTGGACCTTTTTGATCAGGTTTTCCAGGCGGCCGATCTTCATGGTCTGGAGAATGTCCATCATGAACTCTCCGGCATGGGCCGGTGAATCCACCCGGGATTTTACCTGACTCTTGAAGATGGTGAACCGCTGGGACAGAAGATAGCACAGAGAACACACCAGCAGGCTGGGCAGCAGCAGGTGATACGAGTTGGTCATTTCACTGACAAAGATGATGGTGGAGATGGGCGTATTGGAAACCGCAGTGAAAAATCCGGCCATGCCCACAATCACAAACGCTCCCGGATGGGTCACCACCGTGGGAATGAGCAGGTGAAAAATTTTCCCCACAGCCCCGCCCAAAGCCCCGCCGATGACCACGGACGGACCGAAAACCCCTCCGCTGCCGCCGGAACCGATGGAAAAAGAGGTGGTGAAAATCTTGCCGATGGCCAGGGCGATGAGGGTGGAGATAGCCACCTGGTTGAAAATGGCGTTCTGGGCCATGCCGTAACCGAAAGCCAGGGTATACGGCAGGAAAAAACCGATAATGCCGGTGCACAGCCCCCCGATGGCAGGCTTGATATGCCTGGGCACCTTGAGCTTTTTGAAGAAATGTACCATGCCGTAAAACACCTTGACATAGATGAAACCGAACACCACCAGCACCCCGGCCAGCACCACATAGGGACCCAGTTCCAGCGGGTTCTGGAATTTGAAGCCCGGGGAGTCAAACAGGGAGCCCCATCCGAAGACCAGGCAGAACATGCAGTAAGCCACCACCGAAGAAATGCCGGCTGGAATGATCACTTCCGATTCAAAATCCGGATCCCGGTACAGTACTTCAGCGGCAAACAGGGCCCCGGCAAGGGGTGCCCGGAAAATGCTGCCCACACCGGCTCCGATACCGGCGGCCATCATGATGCGGCGTTCACGCTCCGACAGACCGAAACGGTTGGCCAGAAACGAGCCGAACCCGGAACCGATCTGGGCGATGGGCCCTTCCCTGCCCCCGGACCCCCCGGTGGTCAGTGTAATGGTGGACGCAATGGTCTTGATGATGGGCATGCGGCCCCGGATCATGCCGCCCTTGTTGTGGTATGCATCAATGGCGGCATCCGTGCCATGGCCTTCCGCCTCAGGTGCAAAAGTGTATACCAGCCATCCGGACACCAGCCCCCCC
>DATHSR010000185.1:0-10644 GCA_035464035.1 Desulfotignum sp.
GCCAGATCCAGGTTGCCGGGATCCCCGTGGAAAAACACCGGTCCGGCTGCCAGTATCCGTTGCTGCTCGGTTTTGTCCAGATGGGAAAAAATCGCCTTTCCATGGGATCCATGGGAAATATGAAGAGATTGGTACTGCCGGATGGTGACGGACACAGTCAGGTTGCCGTCATATTTTGCAACAATATAAAACTGATCATCGCAGATGATACCTAGCAGGACGCTGGCGCCGATTTTCTGGGCAAGGCGTTCCAGGTGTTCCCTTCCAACGGCAGCGATATCGCAGTTTTCGGTTGCTTTCCGGCCTAAGGGGATCAGGGCCGGACCCAGGCGGTAGGTTTTTGTCCGGGCATCTTTGGTGACAAAATCACAGCCGGCCAGGGTGCTTAAGATCGAAAACCCCTTGCTTTTGTGAATCCCCACGGCGTTGCATATTTCAGATACCCCCGGGTCATGGTCGGCAGCGTTTCCCAGAAACATCAGGATCTTGGCGGCCTGGGCCACGGCCGGTGAGGTGGGGTTATAAATGGATTTTGATTTTGCGGACATGGTGTCAAATCCTGTTTGTTCTGTATATAGAACTATATTCTGTCTACAGACTAAATCAGAACCCGACCCTCTGTCAAGGAAAAAACACAAGACAGGCGTCCAGGCTGGCAGGGGTCTGTGCCGAGATTTTAGAAATCAACGGAATTCAGGCGTTCAGAAAGGTCCGGAAAAAAAGCAGTCACAGATATAGGCATCCATGATCTGCGCAAACAGGGGTTCAGGAAAGTGTACTGGAAGGGTTTGCAGGATCGGGTTTCCGGGTCAAACCCTGCATGCTCAAAATGATCATTCTGCAGGACTGGGTGAACAGCCGGTTGGCCATCAGCAGGCGGGATACGTCGGTTTCCCTGATCGCCTTTCGGGCAACCGCTTTTGAGCAGGTCCGGATGAACTGCTTGTCTTCTTCTTCCACAGTGAAAAAATAGTTGTTCAGCAGACCCTGAATGTCTTGTTCCTGTTCAAGGTCCGGCTGACCGGCTGCCGCCGCCATGGTGGTTTCCACCCGGGTTTTCATGGCAGCAAGCCGGGTCATGAAATCTTTGTGCATGGTCACCATGAACGCGTTTTCCTCATTGCCGATATCCGTTATTTCTCCCAAAAGGTCACTGAGATTGAGGGTGGCATTCATGATGCTGCGGCTGGCACGCATCAGCGGCTCGATGCGCATGGTTTCGTTTTCATCTAACGGCTGGGCCTGGACCCTGGCGTAGAATGCAAAAATTTCCGCATGAAGCCGTTCCAGGTCTTGATAGGTGACCGGTTTTTCGAACCCGGTCTTGTCATGGATCTGTTCCAGCCTGGACGTCCGAAGGCGGGTCTGCCTGCCTATTTTGTATTTTCCGGTGATATACAGAATGGACAGGTGCAGCTGATGCTGAATCTCCTTGCGCAGGGCCGCAATGGCCGCATCCGGAACTTCCGGGGCGGTATTGAGGATATACCGGGTGAGCACCGGTTTCTTTTCGATGAAAAACCGTTCAAGCCGGCCGGCCATCAAGGGGATCAGGGGGAAGAAAATAAGGACTCCCGTGACATTGAACAGGGTGTGGAAGAGGGCTATGCCCAGAACCGGGTTGTCGGTAAAGGCAAACAGATCCAGAATCACCCAGTTCAATAAAGGCAGCAGGATCACCACCACGGTACCTGTCCCGGCACTGAACAAAAGAGAACTGACGGCGGCCTGCTTTTTGGCAGGCGTGCCGCCGATGGCTCCCAGGAGAATCGTGACGGTGGTGCCGATATTGGCCCCGATCACCATGGCTGCCCCTGCCTTAAAGTCGATGATGCCGGTAAACAGCGTGGTCAATATCACGGCAAGGGTGGCGGAGCTGGACTGCATGATTGCGGTGAGCAGGATACCGGCAAGGATATAGACAAAAGGGCCGAAGGCCGGCAGAGAGGCGATGTCGATGGCGGCAGCCAGCTGTTCCACGCTGGTCTTCATGAAATCCAGTCCGTGAAAAAGAAATCCGAAGGAGATAAGCAGTTTGCTGATGTTCACGTAACGCGGGGATTTGGCCAGAAAAATCAGTCCCACCCCGCCCAGGCCGATCAGGGGCAGGGCAAAGGTTTCTATTTTGAACTTAAAACCGAAAACGGCCACGATCCATGCGGTGATGGTGGTTCCCACCTTGGCGCCCATGATCACGGCAATGGCATTGACAAGGGTTACCAGCTGGGCCCCCACAAACGCCAGCACCATCAGGGATACGGCGGAGCTGCTCTGCAGAACGGCGGTGCTGGCAATACCGGTTAAAAGCCCTTTGATACGGCTGCCGGTATACCGGCGGATCAGAATTTTGAAAGACCGCCCTGACAGCAGTTTGATGGATTCTTCCATCATGAACATACCGAACAGAAAAATACCCAGCCCGGCCAGAAATTTCCATCCGTCCAGCAGATCAGCCATCATATGTCCAGTTTATCATACAGTCAACACGCAGCAAAAAAGAAAACCCGGTGCCGGACAGAAATCCTGGTCCGGCACCGGGACAGTTTATCTGGTAAAGGGTTCAGTCTGCCGCTGCAGATACGTTTTCAGGTTCGGCCACTTTTATTCTGGGTGATACGCAGTCCACGGCCTGGAATTTTTTCGGGCATTTTTCCATGCAGACACCGCACTGGATGCACAGGGACTGGTCGATCACATGCACCTCTTTCTTTTCTCCCGAGATGGCGTTCACCGGGCAGTGTTTGGCACACATGCCGCATCCCTTGCACTTGTCTTCCTGAATGACAAAGGAGATCAATGCCTTGCAGACCTTTGCCGGGCAGCATTTGTCAAAGATATGTGCTTCAAATTCCTCTTTGAAATACCGCAGGGTGGTCAGGACCGGATTGGCGGCGGTCTGTCCCAGGCCGCAGATGGAGGCGGCATGGACGGCATGGCTCAGTTCTTCCAGCAGCGCCAGATCCTCTTTTCTTCCCTTGCCGGCACAGATGTCCTCCAGCACCTCCAGCAGCTGTTTGGTCCCCAGCCGGCAGGGCACACACTGGCCGCAGGACTCGATCACCGTGAAATCCAGAAAATACCGGGCCACATCCACCATGCAGGTTCTTTCATCCATGATGACCATGCCGCCGGAACCCATGATGGCGCCGGCTTCATCCAAAGAATCAAAATCGATGGGCAGATCCAGCAGGGATTCCGGCAGGCATCCGCCCGACGGGCCCCCGGTCTGGACCGCCTTGAATTTCTGACCGTCCGGGATGCCGCCCCCCAGATTAAAGATGATTTCACGGAAGGTGGTTCCCATGGGAACCTCAATCAGTCCGCTGTTGGTGATGTTACCGGTCAGGGCGAACACGGCGGTGCCTGAGCTGGTTTCCGTACCGATGGCCTTGAACCAGTCCGCGCCTTTTC
Source organism: Desulfotignum sp. (assembly GCA_035464035.1). Lineage (GTDB taxonomy): Bacteria > Desulfobacterota > Desulfobacteria > Desulfobacterales > Desulfobacteraceae > Desulfotignum. The sequence continues at coordinate 3,412 of DATHSR010000185.1, forward strand.
GAATGATATCAGGAACATAGGCAAATGATTTCACATTGTTGAGAATGGTGGGTTTGTCCCACAGGCCGATTTCCGTGGTGCGGGGTCTGGGAGAGACCCGGGGCATTCCCCGTTTTCCTTCGATAGACAGGGTCAGGGCGGTGGATTCTCCGCAGACAAATGCCCCGGCCCCCTGGAATATTTTCAAATCAAAATCAAACCCCGTGCCCATGATGTTGTCACCCAGGAGCTGATATTGTCTGGCCTGATCCAGCGCTTTAAACAGCCTTTTTACCGCCAGGGGGTATTCGGCCCGGACATAGATATATCCATAGCTGGCACCCACACTGTAGGCGGCGATGGTCATGCCTTCAATCACCGCAAAAGGATCGCCTTCCAGTACCGACCGGTCCATGAAGGCGCCCGGGTCTCCTTCGTCTCCGTTGCACACGATATATTTGGGACTGCCCGTGGCCTGGAGGCAGGACTGCCATTTTCTGCCGGCCGGGAAACCGGCACCGCCCCGTCCCCGCAGGCCGGACCGGGTGACGGTATCGATGACCTGTTCTCTGGACATGTCCAGAACCTGGGCCAGGGCCTGGTACCCTTCCGCTGCAAAGTATTCACGGATATCTTCCGGATTGATCACCCCGCATTTGCCCAGAACGATCCGCTGCTGGGTGCTGTAAAACGGCACGTCATGTTCGGTCACGGACCTTGAGCCGTCCGGGTTCTGGTAAAGCAGCCGTTCCACCACCGTGTTATGGTCCAGGGTGGCTGTGACGATCTCTTCGACATCCTTGACCGTCACTTTGGTATAGAACGTTTCTTTGGGCTCCACCCGGACCAAAGGGCCCATCTGGCAAAAGCCGTGACAGCCGCCGATGCCGATGCCGGCCTTGCTTTCCTGACCCTCATAGAGCAGTTCCACATCCACTGGGATGCCTTTTTCCTCGATGAGCCGCTTGAATTCTTCATAAACATCCAGAGAACCGCCGGCCACACAGCCGGTTCCTGCACAGACAAGAAATCGGACTTTCTGGCGGGCCAGGGCCGCCTGGCATTTTTCCTTTATTTCTGCCATCTGAGATGGTGATGTTATCGGTACCAAATCAATCCTCCTTCTTGTTTTCTTTGAAGTAGTCGAATATTTTTGACATTTTTGATGAGTCCACCTGTCCATAAACCTCTTCGTCAACAACCACCACCGGTGCCAGTGCGCAGGATCCCACACAGGCAACGGTTTCCAGGCTGTGTTCATAGTCGGTGGAAGTTTCCCCGCAGGCAATGCCGAGTTGACGTTCAAACGTGTCCATTATCCGGGCGGCACCCTTGACATGACAGGCCGTTCCGGCACAGATCTTGGTCTGATGTCTGCCGCGTCTGGTGAAATAGAATTGTGCAAAAAACGTGGCAACCGCATAGACCCGGCTTTCCGGCAATCCGGTTGTTCTGGCGATTTCCTGCATGGCTTCTGACGGCAGGTACCCCAGCTCTTCCTGTACTTTCTGCAGGATCGGGATGAGCGCATCCCGCTTTCCTTCATAGGGTGAAAGGACTTCACTCAAACGATCTTCCATGCTGTCTTCCTCCTTACCAATTTGTGTTCTGCAGGGTTATTTCCAATTCACAATGTCAGGGTATACAATATTTGCCGGAAAATATAAAGTGTGATCGGTGAAAATCATAAGATGATTTGATTTATATACAGATGACAGAGTCAATACAGGAGGACAAGGTCAAAAATATCGGTATGTCCGTTCTGTTTTCCTTGATGGTGTGAAAAAATCGTGATATGTCTGATGGCCGAACATAAAATACCCATTAACGCTGGCGCTGGGCTCAAAAGTGGAGTGAGAGAAACTTAAAATATCATCGTGACGCCCGTTCGGTATCCAAATCCAGCAGTACCGGCGCAGGAGGAAGACGGGGAAATATGACAGCACATATCCATGATTTAAGCCCGATGATTACACATCATCCGGCACGCATGCCGGAGAAATAATCTCCATGTCGGCACTGTTCACGTTTGTTGTGATGTTCATGTTCTGGACCACGCTGTCCGGAAAGTTTGACCTTTTTCATCTCAGTATGGGCGTATTTTCCAGCGGCCTGGTGGCCTGGCTGTCCCATGATCTGCTCTTTGAGGGACATACCAAGAAACTGGGAGCCACCCTGATTGAAATCATCCGTTTTCTCAGATACCTGTTGTGGATTTTCGGGCAGATAGTGCTGGCCAATCTCCATATCGCCGGGCTCTCCCTGTCAGTGTACCCCAAAAAAAAGCTCGATCCCCATATCATCAAATTCAGGACCTCCCTGAAAACCGATTTTGCCCGGTTCGTTCTGGCCAACTCCATCACCCTGACCCCGGGCACGGTGAGTGTCAGAATCGAGGAGGACACCTTTTATGTCCATGCCCTGACCCGGCGTTCCGCCGGTGATTTGGCCGGTGACAGCCCCGGAGAGATGGAGCGCTGGGTGGCCTGGGTGTTTGAGGACGGGACCCGATGAATCTGGAACCTTTTTTTATCGTCATGGTGGTGGCCATTCTGTTTTTGATGCTGTGCAACCTCTACCGGGTGGTGGCCGGTCCCACGGTCATCGACCGGATGCTCGGGGTGAACGTCATTGGGATCAAGACAACGGTTCTGATCGTGCTCATCGGGATCATTGACGGCCGGGTGGAGATGTTCATCGACATCACCCTGGCCTATGCGCTGCTCAATTTCATCACCACCCTGGCCGCGGCCCGGTTTTACCAGCGTATCTCACAGCCGGCCCCGTCTCAACCCGAGGAATCGCTGGTGGCGCCATCTGCCGGCCCTGAAGTTAAAGAAGCCAAGGCCCCTGAAATGGAATCTGATGCAGGCCGAAAGGAAATCCCATGATACTCGATATTCTGATCATACTCATGATGCTCTCCGGCCTGTTATTCTTTTTGGCCACCACCGTGGGGATCATCCGTTTCCCTGATTTCTATTCCCGGGTCCATGCTGCGGGCAAGGGCGACACCCTTTCCACCACCCTGTTTCTGGGGGGAGCGATCCTGTTCATTTTGCGTGATTTCAGCGGAGAAAATCTGCTTACCGCCGGCAAGCTGATGCTCATCGTTTTTTACATCTTCATTGCCAGTCCCACCGCCACCCACGCCATCATCGATGCGGGCTACGAGTTTCGGGTGCCTTACTGGACAAGGTCGTCCGGCAAAAAAGGCGCCGAAGGGGATGAGTCAAATGAAGAGAATATGGACAACGGGTTCTACCCGGAAGACCTGAAGGGATAGGAAAACAAATGACCTGGGATACCAGCCTGCTGTGGCAGTTCGATATCCTGATTCTGTTGATGATGGTGATCTGTGCCGTCACGGCCCTGGCCCTGGAAGGATTGCTCAGCAGCGCCATTGTGACCGGGGCCTACAGTTTTCTGATCTGCCTGATGTGGACCCATATGATGGCGGTGGATGTGGCGTTCACCGAGGCTGCGGTGGGGGCGGCCATCAGTACCGTGCTTTTTCTGGGTACGGCCCAGTATATCAACCGGTGGATCAAAAAAGAGCGGCCCAGAGAGCAGGGGATCAAACAGATCACTCTGGTCATCGCGGTGATCTGCGCTGTGATGATGCTTTCGGCGACCCGTGACCTGCCGGACTGGGCCGACCCGGATTCTCCTGCCAGCACCCACCTTTCCCCCGGATATATCGAACAGGGATACTTTGAAACCGCCACCCCCAATGTTGTGACCGCGGTGCTGGCGGATTACCGGAGTTATGACACCATGTTCGAGGCGGTGGTGGTGTTTGCAGCCGCCCTGGTGGTCATGGTGATACTGCGCCGCACCTCCCACAAGCACCGCAAGCTGCTGCACCTGCGGCCCAAACGGGAGGGCCGGGACACAATCCTGCGGGGAGCTGCCCAGTCCATCATTCCGGTGATGCAGATTTTTGCCCTGTATGTGCTGTTCCATGGCCACTACAGCCCCGGGGGCGGATTCCAGGGCGGGGTGATTTTCGGTGCCAGCTTTATCCTGCTGGCCCTGTGCTACAACCTGAAGTTCTCCATGAACCGGTTCCGGGAACATGCAGTGCTGTGGTGCTGTGCCGGCGGGGTATTGCTGTATGCCGGAATCGGTGCCGTCTGCTTAGGCCTGGGCTGGAGTTTTCTGGGATATGGGGCTCTGGCAGGCATTCTTGGGGTTTCAGAGGTAATGGCCCGGTCCCATGGCATCCTGGCCGTGGAAATCGGTGTGGGCATCACCGTGATGGCGGTGATGGTGTCGCTGTATAATGATCTCGCCTCGGGCGGCGATCTGGAAGACGGGTTGTAGCGCCATGGATGAACTGTTTTATTTCATCATCGCCAAATACAATTACTGGGCAGCTCTGGTGCTGCTCTTTATCGGGCTTTTCGGCATGATCGTCCGTAACAACCTGATGAAAAAGATCATCGGAATGGTGATCTTTCAAACCGCGATTCTGCTGTTTATCGTGTCCATCGGGGTCAAGCGGGGGGCCACGGTGCCGATTTTAAAGTTTTCACCGGACAAACAGCCCCTGCTGGATGCCACCGCCTATGCCAACCCGCTGCCCCATGTTCTGATTCTCACGGCCATCGTGGTGGGGGTGGCCATTTTAGGGGTGGCCCTGGCCCTGTTACAGAAGATTCAGCGGGTCCACGGTACCATCGAGGAGGATGAGATCCTGGAAGATATGCGCAAATGACGGATCAGGCCCCTGCCCTCATGATATTGGTGCCGGTGTTTGCCTCCTTGGCCCTGACCCTGATCGGCCCGCTTGGCCACCGGGCCGCGTACGGACTGCTGATCGTCTCCATTGCCATCTCCCTGGCATCGGCCCTGGCCACCATGGTTCAGGTGGTGCAGACAGGCCAGTCCGTTCATTACCGCATGGGGGACTGGATCCCGCCCATGGGCATCGAGCTGGTGATCGACCACCTGAGTGCCGTTGTCCTGGTACTGATCAGTGCCTGCGCCCTGCTCACCGCCGTCTATTCCATGCACACGGCCCGGCAGGACAACCCGGACCGGCTCAACCACTATTATGCCCTGTTCGCCCTGCTGGTGGCCGGTCTTTTGGGAATGACAGCCACCGGAGATGTTTTCAACCTGTACGTGCTGCTGGAAATTTCCGCGCTGTCCAGCTACGGCCTGCTGGCCCGGGGAAAGGGAAAAGCCTATTACGCCACTTTCCGGTACCTGATCATGGGTACCATCGGTGCCAGCTTCTATCTGCTGGGGGTGGGATACATCTATATCATGACCGGCTCTTTGAACATGGCCGACCTGGCCGAGATCCTCAGCCGGCCGGAACTTGAGGCATCGGTCAGCGTACGGATCGGTTTTTCCCTGATCATTCTCGGCGTCTGGATCAAAATGGCGCTGTTCCCCCTCCATGCCTGGCTGCCCAATGCTTACAGCCGGGCCGGAACCACCACCGCCTGCCTCATTGCACCGCTCATGACCAAAGTCAGCGTGTATATAATGCTTCGGATCATGTTCACGGTGTTTTCCGCTGACTACATTTTCCAGCAGATCGCCTGGAGTCATCTGGTGATCTATCTGGCATCCGCCGCCGCGGTGCTGGGTATGATCACGGCCCTTTCCCAGCGGGACCTGCGCAAGATGCTGACCTACATCATCGTGGCCGAGATCGGATATCTCACGGGCGGGGCCTGGCTGGCCAACACCGCCGGCTATACCGGGGCCGTGTATCATATTCTGGCCGACGGTCTGATGACCCTGTGCCTGTTCATGGCCGTGGGGGCCATCATCTACCGCACCGGACAAAGTACGGCCGCTGCCATGCAGGGTATTTTCCAGCGGATGCCGGTAACAGCGAGCGTGTTTCTGATCGCTGCGGCATCGGTGGTGGGCATCCCCCCCACCTGCGGTTTTTTTTCCAAATGGTACCTGCTCCAGGGAGCGGTGCAGGCCGGGGCATGGGTGTTTGTGGCCGCCCTGATCATTGCCGGCCTGGTGGCGGCGGTGATGTTTTTCCGGCTGCTGGAGATGGCTTTTTTTGGCCGCCTCGAAGACGCAGTGAGCGAAAACGGAACAGAAAACCCCCATGCAGTGCCCCCAAAAATCCGTTTGGAAGAAGTACCCCTGACCATGCTGCTGCCCCTGGTAATCAGCGGTGCGGCCCTGTTCGGGCTGGGGATATACACCAACGAAGTGGTCCAATATTTGATCCGCTGGTCCGTGCCGGCCGGGATTTAGAAAGGAGCTTTCAGACAGGTCATGTTTTCCGCCGCATTTTATCAGGCCGCCCCGGTGATCGCCCTGTGTGCGTCTCTGGGGGCTGTCCCCCTGATTGCCCTGAGCCGCCGGCACCCCAACCTGAGGGAGTTCTGGACCTTTGCGGCGGCAGGGGTGAAGTTTAGCATGGTGCTGCTGCTGGCCGGCTGGGTCCTGGCCGGTAATGTGGTGGAGGTGACCCTGATCCAGGTGCTGCCGGAACTGGCCATCCGGTTTAAGGTGGATGCATTCGGCATCGTATTTGCCCTGGTGTCCTCTTTTTTGTGGATTGTGGCGGCCGCCTATACCATCGGCTATATGCGGGGGCTGTCTGAACATGCCCAGACAAGGTTTTTCATCTGCTTTGCCCTGTCGTTGTGTGCATCCATCGGGGTGGCGTTTTCCGGCAACCTGCTGACCCTGTATCTTTTCTATGAGATGCTCTCTCTTTCCACCTATCCTCTGGTGGCCCACCACCAGGACAAGGAAGGCCGGGGCGGGGCCCGCAAATATCTGACCTTTCTGCTGGGGGGATCCGTGGGACTGGTCCTGCCGGCCATGATCATTTTGTTCACCTTGGGGGGGAACCTGACCTTTGCCGACAATATCCATACCGGCATCATCCCTGCCGGCACCGGGGACACCCTGGTGACCTGCCTGTTTTTTGCCTGCCTGTTCGGGTTTGCCAAAAACGGAGTGATGCCCATGCATGCCTGGCTGCCCGGTGCCATGGTGGCCCCGACCCCGGTGTCGGCCCTGCTGCATGCCGTGGCCGTGGTCAAGGTGGGGGTGTTCTGCACCACCCGGGTCATGCTCTACGTATTCGGCATCGATCTGATGGAGGCCCTCAATCTGGGTATTGTGACCGCCTATATTGTGTCATTCACCATTGTGACCGCGTCCATCATCGCCATGACCAGAGACAACCTCAAGTCCCGGCTGGCTTATTCCACCATCAGCCAGCTGTCCTACATCATTTTAGGGGTGGCCCTGCTCACG
>DATHSR010000186.1:0-2035 GCA_035464035.1 Desulfotignum sp.
GTTCAAGAAAGGCTCGGGCCTGCCCATCCAGGTGCCGGTGGTGGATCTCATGGAAATCGGTGCCGGCGGCGGCAGCATCGCCCGGATCAGCAGCCTGGGGCTTCTGGCTGTCGGGCCGGACAGTGCGGGGGCCGACCCGGGGCCTGCATGTTACGGCCGGGGCGGGGAAAATCCCACGGTGACCGATGCCGACCTGGTGCTGGGATATCTGGACCCGGATTTCTTTTTAGGGGGCACCATGGCCCTGGATATCGAAAAGTCTTGCACCGCAATTGGAGAAAAAATTGCAGCCCCCCTGGAGACATCTGTGACCGATGCAGCCTTTGGTATCCATGATCTGATCAATGAGACCATGGCTGCGGCAGCCAAGACCCATATTGCCGAAAAAGGGGGCAATCCCTCCACCGTGGTGATGTCCGCATTCGGCGGGGCCGGTCCGGTGCATGCTTACGGCCTGGCCAAGAAGATCGGGGCAAAATCCATTCTGGTGCCGCCCCTGGCCGGAGTGGGATCAGCCCTGGGATTTTTTACGGCCCCGGTGGCATTCGACCTGTCCCGCAGTCACCGCCTGGTGCTCGATGAAGCGGATTTTGCCGACATCGAGGATCTGTTTGCCCAGCTGGAAAAAGAAGGGGGACAGATTCTGGCGGATGCGGCCAAAGGAGACCGGGTGATATTCCAGCGCACCCTGCTCATGCGGTTTGTGGGCCAGGGCGCGGAAACCGATCTGGTGATCGATCCCAAACCCTTTACCCAGTGGACCCGGCAGGAGATCCGGGACAAATTCGATGAAGAATACAAGCGGCTGTATGGCCGCACCTACCCGGAAACCCCGGTGGAGTTCGTCACCTTCAAGGTGCGGGCCACCCTGCCGACCAAGCCGTTTGTCATGCCTGTGCTGACCAGTGTCACGGACCGGCTGACAGACTGCATCAAGGGAAAGCGCAAGGCGTTTTCCGTTCTGCAGAGAAAGTATATCGATTTTACCGTGTATGACCGTTCACAGCTCTTTGCAGGGGCGCAAGTTGCCGGGCCGGCCATTATCGAGGAGCGGGAATCCACCATTGTCATGGGAGAGGATGCATCCGCCAGGGTGGACAACAAAGGATTTGTTTGGATCCGCATCGGGGAGGAGGCAAAATGAAAAAACAGATCTTTGATCCCATTACGCTGGAAATTCTGTGGCGGCGCCTGGTGTCCATTGTGGACGAAGCAGACGCTTCTGTGGCAAGGACCGCGTTTTCCAGCCTGCTCAGAGATGCCCATGACTACACCTGCATGTTCACGGACAGCCGGGGCCAGGAACTGGTGCAGGGCACCTTCTGCACCCCGGGCCAGGCCGGTGCCATGGCCCTGGGGGTCAAGAAGATCATCCAGTCCATGCCCCTTGACTCCTATAAACAAGGAGATGTATTCATCGTAAATGATCCCTGGCTGCTGGCAGGCCATTTGAATGACGTGTGCGTTCTCAGCCCCATTTTTTTCAAGGAAAAGCCCGTGGCGTTCACCGCCTGCGTGTTTCACCATTCCGACATCGGAGGGCGGGTGTCATCGGACAACCGGGAGGTGTTTGAAGAGGGTATCTATATCCCGGTGACCCGGCTCTATGACGGCGGGGTGCTCAATCAGGATCTTTTGAACATGATCCGTTGGAATGTCCGCACCCCGGAAGAGGTGACCGGGGACATCCGTTCCCAGGTGGCGGCCAACCACGTGTGTGCTGAAAAGATCATCGAGATGATGACAGAGGAACACCTGGATACCCTGGATGATCTGGCCGATGAGATCATATCTCGTACCGAAACCTCCATGCGCGCCGCCATTGAAAAAATACCGGATGGCACGTATGGCCATAAAGGTGTCATCGAGGGAGCGGGCTCCCGGCCGGACATCCACATCCAGCTGGCGGTCACTGTGGACGGGTCCGACATTCACGTGGATTTTGACGGCACATCCAGCCAGGTGGACTGGGGGGTGAACGTGGTGTACAACTTCACTTATGCCTATGTGTTCATGGCCATAAAATCCGCGTTCG
>DATHSR010000187.1:0-12692 GCA_035464035.1 Desulfotignum sp.
TGTAACCGTATCTCCTTTGGTGGAAACCGATGAGTCTGAAAAAAAGGTGAACGTCACCTATAAAATCGATCAGGGAGAACTGGTGTATTTCAACCGGATCATCATCACCGGTAATACCAAAACCCGGGACAAGGTGATCCGGCGGGAGATGGCGGTTGAAGAGCAGGGGAAGTATTCCATGGGCGGCATTCAGCGGTCCTACCGGAACCTGTCGTACAAGGATTATTTTCAGACATTGGAGATCAATCCGGTGAGAACCGAAGAGCCAGACCAGCGCGACCTGGAGGTCAAGGTCACGGAAAAACCCACAGGAAACTTTTCTTTCGGCGGGGGATTTTCCACTGATGACGGCCCCTTCGGCCAGGTGTCTCTGGAGGAAAGAAACCTTTTCGGCCGGGGCCAGACCCTGAAACTTTTAGGCAGGATGTCCGGGGAAACCGGGCTGTATGATCTTACTTTCAACGAGCCCTGGATTTTTGACAGACCCATTTCCGCGGGATTCAGTATCTACAAGAGTGAAAGGGAATATGAATACTATGACCGCAACGCCATCGGCCTGACCCTCCGGTCTGCCTACCGGCAGCTGTGGGATTATACCATCATCGGGGTTGAATTCAATGTTGAAGATTTTGAAGTGGACAATGTGCAGCCGCTGAACACCAACGTGACCCCGGGAGATTTTTTCACTGCCAGCATCAAGCCCTATATCGGCTATGATTCCAGAAACCATTATTTTCTTCCCACAGAAGGGGTGTTCAGCCGGTTTTCGGCCCAGTATGCCGGAGAATTTATGGGCGGGGATATCGACTATACCCGTTATGTGGCCGAGGCCGGGTTCTGGATGCCCCTGTTCTGGAAGTTCACCGGTGCCTTTAATGTCGAAGGCGGATATCTGGACGACCGGACCAACGGTCAGATCGATATTGACTGGGAACGGTTCTATCTGGGGGGCATCAACTCCATCCGCGGATTTGACAAATATGATATCAACACCCAGGAACCCGGAGAGGCATTCCTGAGAGGCGGGGAAAAATATATCCAGTTCAATGCGGAACTGATTTTTCCCATCCAGGAGGAGCAGGGGGTCGCCGGCGTGCTCTTCTATGACCGGGGCGATGTCTACCGGACCAGTGAGGACATCGATCTGGCAAAACAATATTCTTCCGTGGGATTTGAACTGCGCTGGAATTCTCCCATGGGGCCCATCCGTCTGGCCTATGGCATTGTGGTGGAAGGCCAGGATGCCAAAGATACCGGAGACGGACAGTTCGACTTTTCCATCGGCGCATTTTTCTAAGCAGGTAAACATAAATTTTGGAGGAATCCGTGAAACGCATCATTTTTTTAACCATTATTCTGGCTTTTTTTATCGGGGGGATACCTGCCATATCCGCTGCGGAAAGCCCAAAAATCGGTGTGATCAATTTTGAAAAGATCATGAGAGAATCCAGCGCCGGCAAAATGAACCAGAAAACCCTCAACGACCGGGGACAGGAACTCAAGGAAAAGCTGGAAAAGGAAAAACAAGCCTTGGATGAACTGGGCCGGTCTTTTGAAAAAGAAGCCCTGGTGCTCAGCGATGAGAAAAAACGGGATAGAGAACGGGATTTCAGAAATCAGGTCGAAGATTTCAGAATCAAGCAGCAGGAATATGCCAATGAGATGAAAAACCTTGAGATCAAAATGGTCAATGATATGCAGAAGGCCGTGTTTGACCTTGCCAATGAGCTGGGGAAAAAAGAAAATTACCTGATGATTCTTGAAAGGAAAAATGCCGGGGTGATTTACATTCCGGATCAGGTGGACATCACAGACCTTATCATTCAAAAATACAATGCCATCACCGCAAAGGGAAGCTGAATTCCGGCAAGGACCCGCCATTGTGTTTTCCATCAAGGAAATTGCCAAAATCATTGATGCCAGGGTTACAGGAGATCCGCAGCTGACGGTCACCGGCGTTTCCTCCTTTGATAACGCAACCGTATCGGACATCACCTTTGCCGCAGATGCCGGGTATCTGTCACGACTGGACCAGACCCGGGCCGGGGCGGTCATCATTCCGTCAGATTTTGAGATTCCAGAACCCCATCCCGGTCCCTGCCTGTTGATGACCGGAAATCCCAGACGGGCATTTTTCGACCTGGTGTCCCGGTTTCATCCCATGCCGCGCCCGGTACCCGGCATCAGCCCGCTGGCGGTCATTGGGAAAAACTGTGCAGTGGGACCCGATATTATCATTGATCCCCATGTGGTGATCCAGGACCATGTGACCCTTGGGGCCGGGGTCCATATCATGGCCCACGTCTTTATCGGAGAAGGGTGCCTGTTGGGTGAGAATTGTGTGATCAATCCCAATGTCACCCTGATGCCAGGCACCCGGCTGGGGAAAGATGTCATCGTCCATTCCGGCTCGGTGATCGGATCGGATGGGTACGGGTTTGTCCAGGATGCCGGGTCCCATGTCAAACTGTCCCACACCGGATATGTGGACATCGGTGATCATGTGGAAATCGGGGCGTGCAACACCATTGACCGGGGTACCCTGGGCGTCACCCGTATCGGCAATGGTGTGAAAACCGACAATCAGGTGCATATCGCCCACAATGTCACCATCGGGGACAACACCCTGGTGGTGGCCCAGGTGGCCATTGCCGGCTCCACCACCGTGGGCAGGCAGGTGATTATCGCCGGCAAAGCAGGAATTTCAGGACACCTGACCATCGGCGATCATGTCATCGTGGGTCCCTTTGCCGGGGTGTCATCCTCTGTACCGGACAATCAGATCGTATCCGGTATCCCCCACATGCCCCATAAAACATGGTTGAAAGTAGTCAAGGTCATCACCCGGCTGCCGGGTATGAGAAAAGCGCTCATTTCCCTTGAAAGGCGGCTTGATTCACTGGAACGCATCATACAGAAACCGGAGTCATCATGATTCATCCCACCGCCATTGTTGACAGATCGGCTGAAATAGATACCCATGTCACCATCGGTCCCTATGCCATCATCAAATCAGATGTGCGTATCGGATCCGGCACCACCATCGGGCCGTATACCACCATTGAAAATTACGTCTCCGTCGGAGAAAACTGCCAGATATTTCAATATGCCGCTGTCGGCGGGGCCCCCCAGGACCTCAAGTTCCACGGGGAGAAAAGCTATCTCACCATCGGCCGGGGTACCATTATCCGGGAATTTGTCACCATCAACCGGGGTACCGAAGCCGGCGGGGGCATCACTGAAGTGGGCGAGGAAAACTATCTGATGGCCTATACCCATATTGCCCATGACTGCAAAACCGGGCGTCAGGTGATACTGGCCAACAACTCCACTTTGGCCGGTCACATCGAAATCGGAGACCATGCCACCATCGGGGGACTGGTGGCCATCCATCAGTTTGTCAAGATCGGTGACTATGCCTATATCGGCGGCAAATCAGCCGTGGTCAAGGACATTCCTCCCTATGTCATTGCCGCCGGAGACCGGGCCACCCTTCATGGTCTCAACAATGTCGGGCTCAAGCGCCACCGGTTTTCCCAGGCCACCTTGGGAGAGCTTAAAAAAGCCTACCGGATCTTTTTCAGAATCGGATTGACAGTCAAACAGGCGTCTGAACGGGTGAAGGCAGAGGTGGAACAGATACCCGAGGTAAAGAATCTCACGGAGTTCATCATCAATTCCAGCCGGGGGATTACCCGATAAATACACAGATGAAAATCGGACTCATTGCAGGGGGGGGGCAGTTTCCGCTCCTGTTTGCCAGAAAAGCCGCCCAAAAGGGTGTCCAGGTTATTGCCGCAGGATTTGTTTCAGAAACCGATGCCCGGCTGGCAGAGGAGGTGGCGGCGTTTCAATGGCAGCACCTGGGACAGGTGAACCGGCTGGTCAAATATTTCAAAGGCCACGGCATCCATCAGGCCGTGATGCTGGGAACTATCAGAAAAACCAGTATCTTCAAGGATATCCGCCCGGACTTCAAGGCCCTGGCATTCATTCTCAAAACCGGGCGCAGCCATGACAACACCATCCTGACCGCGTTTGCCGATCTCATGCAGACCCAGGGCATTGAGGTCAGACCCTCGACCTTTCTTTTGCCCGACCTGTTAAGTCCTGCCGGCTGCTGGACACGGCGGTCCATGGACAGGTCGGAACAGCAGGATGCTTTTTTGGGCTGGAATCTGGCCAAGGCCGTGGGTGAACTGGACATCGGTCAGTGCGTTGTGATCGGCAACGGCACGGTTCTGGCGGTTGAAGCCATTGACGGCACCGATGCCACCATCCAGCGGGGCGGACACCTGGCAAAAGGCAACGGGTGCGTGGTGGTAAAACTGTCCAAGCCCCAGCAGGATCTCCGGTTTGACCTGCCGGCCTCCGGGTGTGATACCATCCGGACCATGGCCGCTGCCGGGGCTACGGCACTGGTACTGGAAGCCGGCAAATCCCTGGCCTTTGACAGAGAGCAGATGATCGCTCTGGCAGACGCCCACCGCATCGCCATCACGGCCCTCACCGATGCCGATATTCCATGAAAGATCCTGACCGACATATCATGATACTGGCCGGAGAACCTTCCGGCGATGTCCACGGGGCGGATCTGGTATCTGCCATGCACCGCCTGGATCCGTCACTGAAATTTTCAGGCATCGGCGGTCCCTGCATGGCAAGGGCGGGGGTGTCCCTGTTTTTTTCCATTGACCGGCTCTCCGCCATGGGGCTGACCGAAGTGATCCGTCAGTTCAAATTCATCAAACAGGCATATGACCTGTTCAGACAGCATCTGAAGATAACCCGGCCCGGCCTGCTCATCCTCATCGATTATCCGGGATTCAATCTCAGGGCGGCCCGATATGCAAAAAAACACAGCAGCACCCGGATATTTTACTATATCACCCCCAAGGTATGGGCATGGAACCGGTCCCGCCTTTTGCAGATAAAACAGGCCGTCGATCACGCGGGACTCATTTTTCCCTTTGAAGAAAAATTGTATAAAACCGCCGGTATTCCCGCCACATATGTGGGCAATCCGCTGATGGACCGGTACCCGGAACCTGTGAACCTTCCCTCCGGAACAGGGGGCGACCCTTCTTCTGCACCAGGGACCATCGGACTTCTGCCCGGTTCCAGAAAAAATGAAGTCAAAAACCTGCTGGGTCTGATGCTGGCGGCCGCCCAGAGGCTCCACCGACATTACCCTCAGGTGCGGTACCTGGTTTCTGCGGCCGAATCCATTCCATTGGAAATGATCGAAAAACCAGTGCGGGCCCTGAAAAATGCCGGCCTGTTCCAGGTGGTTCCCGGCAGTCCCCGGCTGATTTTTGAACAGGCTGACATGCTCATTGCCGCATCCGGCACCATCACCCTCGAAGCGGCGATCTGCCAGGTTCCTACGGTGATCGTCTATAAAATGTCGCCGGTCACTTTCCAGATTGCCCGACTTCTGGTCACGGTCCGGTATGCCGGCCTGGCCAATCTCATCGTGGGGCAAGAGGTGATGCCGGAACTATTGCAGGACGCGGCCACACCCGATAACATCTGTACTGCAGCCCTTGAAATGCTAGCAAACCTTGCGGAACACCGGCGCAGACTGATCCCGGTCAGGCGGCTTCTGGGAGCGACGGGAGCGTCAAAAAGAGCGGCAGAAATTGCACTGGATCTGATGCGGCGGGCTGAATCCGACCATTCTGTGCATTCGGAGTTTGACAAACCGTGCCAAACCTTATTAAAGTAATTTCTTAATGAATATTTGTTCTGAAGGAACGTTCCATCTTGATGACATTTAATGTGACATTGCTGATCATCTGCCTGATGTTGTCCGGTTTTTTTTCATCTTCTGAAACCGCGCTCTTTTCCATCTCCAAGATCAAAGCCCTGAACATTTCCAAAGACGGTTCCAGAACCGGGCATCTGATCATGAGAATGAAGCAGGATCCCCACACCCTGCTCACCACCATCCTCATCGGCAACAACCTGGTGAACATCGGGGGGGCCGCCCTGGCCACATCCATTGCCATTGCCTATTTCAAGTCCAATGCCGTGGGCATTGCCACCGGGATCATGACCCTGTTCATCCTGGTATTCGGTGAAATTTTCCCCAAATCCTTTGCCGCCCAGAACAATGTGCTGGTGGCCCGGATGGTCATTTTTCCGCTTTTCTGGCTTTCCAAGATCTTCTGGCCCCTGATCGTGGCCCTCAACTTCATTCCCAGGCTGGTGGGCGCCGTGAATCCAGCCTATCACGCCTTTACTGAGGACGAACTCATGACCATGGTGGAAGTGGTGGAGGAGGAGGGAGAAATCAAGGAGGCGGAAAAAGAGTATATCACCAACATCTTTGAATTCGATGACACCTCCTGCTGTGAAATCATGACCCCCAGAGCGGATATGTTTGTGGTGGATGTGGCTGAAAATATGGATATTCCAGCCATCCTGTCCACCGGATATTCCCGGATCCCGGTAATTGAAGACAGCATCGACAATGTGATCGGCATTCTGCACATCAAGGATCTGTTTGCCGGCTTTCAGAAGCTCACCGCTGCTGAAGGGAAGATCGATGCCCTGGATATCACGGCCATCATGAAAAAACCCTATTTTATCCCTGAATCCAAAAAACTCGATTCCCTGCTTCAGGAATTCAAGGCCAAAAAAAGCCATATGGCCATCGTGGTGGATGAACACGGCGGGGTGGCCGGACTGGTGACCCTCGAGGATGTGGTGGAGGAAATCTTCGGGGAAATCATTGATGAAACCGACCGGATGGTGCCCGACATTGTCCGCCTTAAAGACAACAAATGGCTGGTGGCCGGGCGGATCAACGTCGAAGACCTGAACAAGGAGATCGACATCCATATCCCTGAGTCGGTGAGCTACGATACCTTTTCCGGGTTTTTTCTCGAACAGATCGACCGGATTCCACAACCTGGCGAGTCCATTATCATTGATAAGTGGACCGCAACCGTCAAGGACATGGACGGCAACCGGATCCAGTCGTTTATTGTCAAAAAAGAGCCGTAAAATGACAGCCATTACCGCAGACACCCGGCTTTTCTGTGTGCTGGGAAACCCGGTCTCCCATTCCAAAAGCCCGATCGTTCATAACCAGGCATTTGCCGACCTTCATATGGATGCCGTCTATCTGGCCTTTGCCCCCGCAGATATCAGAAAAGCCGTGGATGCGGTCCGGCAGTTCAATATCCAGGGGGTATCGGTGACGTTGCCCTTCAAACAGCGGGTCATGGACTATCTGGACTGGATCGATGACCAAGCCCGGATCATCGGCGCCGTAAACACCATTGTCAACCGGGAAGGACAGCTTTGTGGATACAATACCGACAGCCAGGCGGCCCTCGGGCCGCTGACCCCGTTCGGCATTGCAGGCAAAACCGTTCTGGTCATCGGGGCAGGGGGGGCGGCCCGTGCCGTGGCCTTCGGCATTGATCGACAAAACGGCCGGCTCATGATCACCAACCGTTCCGAACAAAAGGGAAGAGACCTGGCCCAAACCTACGGGTCCCTTTTTGTCCCCATGGATGAGATCCGCCACCTCCGGCCGGACATCATCATCAACACCACCTCCATGGGTATGGACCCGGATCCGGACCTTTTACCCTGTCCGGCACAGTGCCTGACCGCCGGGTCCCTGGTGATGGATGTGGTATATACTCCCCTGGAAACCCGCCTGATTTGCCTGGCCAGGGAAAAGGGATGCCGGGTGGTGGACGGGCTGGCAATGTTTGTGGCCCAGGCAGCGGCCCAGTTTGAACTGTGGACCGGTACCCGGCCGGATACGGCAAAAATGCGGGCAGCCGTGCTGTCCCATCCCCCATCCCCAGGGTTTTCGGCGGACAGGCAAAACCAGACAATGAAAAGGCAGCCGGTTTTATGAAGCCCCTTTACCCGAAACCGATTTCTTCTCAGACCGTAACCGTGCCAGGGTCGAAAAGCATTTCTCACCGGATGCTTGTGTGTGCGGCACTGTGTGACGGCACCTCCCATATCCTGAACCTCCTGGATTCCCAGGATATCGGCCTGACCCGTCATGCCTTGTCCTGCATGGGGGCTGACATCATCAAAACCGGAGCTGACAGCGTTGCTGTCAAAGGCTTTGCCGGCCATCCGGTACCGTTCGCCGACCCCATTCATCTGGGCAATTCCGGCACCTCCATGCGGCTTCTGGCCGGTATCGCCGCCCTGGGTACCACCCCCTACACCCTCACCGGCGATACCCGCTTGTGCGCCCGGCCCATGAAGGAACTGCTGGATGCCCTCACGCTTCTGGGCATTGATGCCCGTTCCGGCACCTTGGAAGGGTTCCCACCGGTGACCATCCGGGGAGGCAGCCGCCGGGGCGGCGACATCCGGCTGGACTGTTCCAGGAGCAGCCAGTACCTGTCGGCCCTGCTGCTGATCGGTCCGTTCATGGCCCGGGGAATGACCATCGAACTGGCCGGGCCGCCGGTTTCCTCTCCTTATATCGACCTGACCCTGGATGTGTTGACGCAGTTCAAGGTAGCGGCCCGGCGTATTAACGATATCAGGTATCAGGTGCCGGGGGGCCAGACCTATATCCCGGGTTCCCATGTGGTGGAACCTGACCTGTCAAATTCCGGTTATTTCTGTGCCGCCGGGGCCGTCACAGGCCGGAAGATCGGCGTGGCTTATACCAGTTCGCAATCCCTTCAGGGGGATTTCAAGCAGATTTATATTCTGGAAAAAATGGGCTGTGACCTGTTTTTTGAAAAAGATGGGGTGGCGGTCCAGGGCAGGGCACTTACCGCAGTGGATGTGGACATGGCCGACACCCCGGATGCAGTGCCGGCCATTGCCGTGACAGCTGCCTTTGCCAAAGGGACCACCCGGATACGCAACATTGCCCACCTGCGGGAAAAAGAGTGCGACCGGATCGATGCCGTGGCATCGCAGCTGAACAGGATGGGCATTGAAACCGCCCAGGGAGACGACTGGCTGACGGTCACCGGCGGCACGCCAAAAGGGGCGCTCATCCACACTTTCAATGACCACCGCATTGCCATGGCCTTTGCTGTGGCCGGCCTGAATGTGCCCGGGATGAGAATCGAAAATCCGGGCTGTGTGGGCAAATCTTTTCCTGGTTTCTGGGATGTATATGATGCCCTGTAACCCGGTGCTAATCGGATATCGGTGTTGCGGCAAGACAAGTGTGGGAAAATGCCTGGCACAACTGCTGTCTTATGGATTTGTGGACACGGACCAGGTCATTGAATCCCGGTTTCACTCCCGGATTGATACCCTGGTGGCAGAAAAGGGATGGGCATTTTTCCGGCAGGCGGAAACCCGGGTGATGGAAGAGGTGATCGGCCTGGAAAAACAGGTGATTGCCACCGGCGGCGGCATGGTGCTGGCCGAAAAAAACCGGTCCCTGATTCAGGCCCGGGGGTTTGCCGTATGGCTGACCGCAGATGTCGACACCATTGTCAAGCGCCTGGTCGCGGACCTGGAAAACCAGGCATCCAGGCCCAGGTTTTCAGACGTTTCCATGGTTGAAGAAACCCGGAGTACCCTGGCTAGGCGGACCCCATTGTATCAAAAACTGGCAACCATGACCGTGGACACCACCTGTCACACCCCCCGGGAGGCCGCACGGATGATCAAAAGGAGGCTTGACGACCATGTCCGGATCCAGTTTCGGTAAAGCATTTCACATCACCACGTTTGGCGAATCCCACGGCCCGGGAACAGGGGTGGTGATCCAGGGATGCCCCCCGGGAATTCCCATTGATGCAGCAATGATCCAGACCGAACTGGACAGACGCAAACCCGGACAGGGCATCGGCGGCACCCGGCGCAAAGAACCGGACAATCCCCTTCTTTTATCCGGTGTTTTTGAGGGGCACACCACCGGGACCCCCTTGACCATTCTCATCAAAAACCAGGATGCCAGATCCAGCGCTTATTCGGACATTGCCCATCTGTACCGGCCGGGGCACGGGGATTTCACCTATCAGCAAAAATACGGAATCAGGGATTTTCGGGGAGGCGGCCGGGCATCGGCCCGGGAAACAGCTGCCCGGGTGGCGGCCGGGGCCGTGGCCCGGCTGATTCTCAATCAATATGGGGTAACGATCAAAAGCTTTACACTGGCCATCGGCGGCATCGCCGTCCAGCAGTTTGATGCCCAGGCGGCAGACGGAAACGAACTGCGGTGCCCGGACACGGCAGCGGCCAGGGCCATGACAGAACATATCAGGGCAGTGAAGAATCAAGGGGATTCTCTGGGGGGCATTGTGGAGATACAGGCCTTTCAGGTGCCGGCCGGCATCGGAGACCCGGTGTTTGACAAACTGGATGCCGACATTGCCAAGGCCATGATGGGGATCGGTGCGGTCAAGGCGGTGGAAATCGGTGCAGGTATCCAGGCCCCGGCCATGACCGGGTTTGAAAACAATGACCAGATGGATGAAACCGGATTTCTGTCCAACCACAGCGGCGGGATTCTTGCCGGGATTTCAACGGGTCAGCCCATCATTGTCAGGGTCCATGTCAAACCCATTCCTTCCATCCGCCGAAACCAGCAGACCCTGGACACAAACGGGCGGCTTGCCGTCATTTCCACTGAAGGCCGGCACGACATCTGCGCCATCCCCAGGATAAACATGGTCTGTGAATCCATGCTGGCGCTGGTGCTCACAGACCATGTGCTGCGTCAAAAAATGGTGAAATAATGCCCTGTCTATTTGCGGACGATATCGGTCTCCAGTTTATCGGCAATGGCCAGAGCGGAATTCAGGGCATCATTGATGGCAAACAACTGAATCTTGAGCGTTTTCAATGATGCCGGCGTGGCAGAAATCTTTTCATCGGAACTCAGAAGCCGGGCCAGTTCTTCTGATTTTTTGGCAAATTCGGTCAGCTTTTCGCTGAAATTGACGATCTCACCGGACCATTTGTTGCGTTCGTCCTGGGTCAATTCAATATTGGCGTTTTCCGTGCCGTTGATCAGATGATCGATCTGATAATCTTCCGGATTGGCGATAATTTCATACATGATGTCACTCCTTTGCAGCCGTTTGATTATTTTTTGTCTGTTTTAATTACGGTCAAAAAAAGGTTGTGTTTATTCCAGTACTTGACCCGGCAGGGTTCCCTGGGTGTACCACAACTTGTAAATCGTCAAAAACAGGGCATACTGGGCGGTAGATATCCGCCGCTCAGATCTCACCAGCAGGGTGTTGGCATCCATCACGTCAATGATATCGGCCATGCCGTAAAGGTACTGCATCTGAACGGCGTTGTAGTTTTCCTGGGCAGACTTGAGTTCATCTTTGAGATTGATCAAGGTGTTTTTGGCGGTTTCATACTCGGAAAATGCCACCCGGGATTCCAGGCGGATATCATTTTCGATTCGGGCCAGGGCCTGTTGGGCCTGGCGTTCCCTTGCCTGGGCCTGGCGGATCTGGGCCCGGCGCAGCCCGCCGTCGAACAGGGTAAAGGTCAGCTCAGCCATGGCATAGATGTCTTCAGTATTGGAATCAATATCCATGCCCGTGAACGCACCACTTCCGTATGAAACATCCGACTGCCGGTATCCGGTTTCCAGGTTCAGTGTCGGCCAGAACTCCCCTTTTTCAAATTGGATGGTCTGGCCGGCAATTTCCAGATTTTTTTGTGCGGCCTTGATTTCAAACCGGTTTTCCAGGGCATCGGCCTGGATTTTTGCCAGCACCGGCTCAAACGTATCCATGTTCTGAATGTCCGTATCAGAGATGGAAAAGTCTTCATCAATTCCGGTGAGACGGGCAATGCGAGCCTTTTGCTGGATCACGGCATTTTGGGCCATCACCTGGTCGCTCATGGCCCTTGACAGTTCCGCTTCAGCACGGTACAGGTCGGTCCGGGTGACGCTGCCCACCCGCAGTTTTTCCTCTACCGCCTGTTTGTGGGTTTCAAGGCGCTGAACATCGGCCTGGGCGATTTCCAGCAGCCGCTGGGCCTCCAGGGTCATAAAATAGGACCGGGTGACCTCAAGCAGGTACGCCGACCGCACCGCCTCAAGATCATACGCATTGGTTTCTATGCCTTTTTTGGCCACATCATAGGCGATCAACTCTCTGCCGTTAAGGGTGAAGGACTGGTTCAGCCGGATGCCTGCCGAAGCGGTGTTGGGAGAAAACATATCCACATCTTTATACCGGGTATAGCTGCCAAACGTGGTGGCCCGGGGAATCAGAACCGATCTGGCCCGCTGTTTTTCCTCCCGGGCGAAGATCACATCCTCTGTGGCTATCTTGATATCTTCCGCATTTTCATTGGCGGCCCGGCACAGGTCGTTGAGGGTATACCGGGCATTGTCTCCGGCAGACACGCCAGGGATCCAGGCCATTGTCAGGCAGATAAAAAACATCAGGCAACGCATTCTCATAAAGCTCATTTTTGCTTCCATATCCCTGCAAATCCAAAAAAGTGTATTGGACACCATAGTATGATCACCCGGATTCGTCAAGCTCTCAACCAAAGGATCTCCAGGAGCGTTGCATGCCAGACAACTGCTGACAGTTCAGGAAAAATGGGGGTTGAATCACTGGATCTGTTTGGATTTTTTATTTAATAGATTGCTCCGGTTTTCTGGAAAAAAAAACAGAATCATGATATAAATCGATTTCTTTGAAATCAACCCGTAATTTTCAATAAGGAGAAACGATCATGACTGCGATCCCGGA
>DATHSR010000188.1:0-4596 GCA_035464035.1 Desulfotignum sp.
AAGCAGATCAAGGTGTTCACCCTGTCTGAAATCCAGAATGTGGCAGGCGCCCCCGGGGATTATACGGTGACCGTGAAGACCGCCCCCCGGTATGTCAATGAAAACTGCACCGCCTGCGGTGAATGTGCCGCTGTCTGTGAAACAGAAATATCCAATGAATTCAACTTTGGCATGGACCGCAGAAAAGCCGCCTATCTGCCCCATAATATGGCATTTCCCGTACGATATGTCATTGATCCCTCCATGGGAACCGACGACAGGGACAAGGTGAAGGCCGCCTGTAAATATGATGCCGTTGACTTTGACATGGAAGAAAAATCCATTGATCTGAAAGTGGGGGCCATCGTATGGAATACCGGATGGCAGCCCTATGACGCCACCCGGATCGATAACCTGGGATTCGGCAGATACCAGAATGTCATTACCAACATGATGCTGGAAAGAATGGCCTCTCTGAATGGTCCTACCCAGGGGAAAATCCTGCGGCCGTCCGACGACAAGGCACCGGAAACCATCGCTTTTGCCCAGTGCGCCGGTTCCAGGGACGAGAACCACCTGCCCTACTGTTCCTATATCTGCTGCATGGCGTCTCTGAAGCATGCCACCTACCTGCGAGAACAGTATCCGGATGCCAAAATTTATATTTACTATATCGACCTGCGGACTCCGGGTCTGAAGTATGAAAAATTCTACGCAAAGCTCAAAGCGGATGCCAATATTTTCTTTGTAAAAGGGAAAGTGGCTGAGGTCGGTGAACAAGAGGGAACCGGCAATATCAACCTGGTGGCAGAAGATACCATTACCGGAGAAAAAGTCAGACAAACTGTGGACCTGCTGGTGCTGGCCACCGGGATGCAGCCGAGTGCCGCGCTTGACAAGCCCGTTGCTGACCTGAATTTTGATGATCAGGGATTTATCATCAATGATTTTTCAAAAGGCGGCATGTTTGCGGCCGGATGCGCCAACAAACCCGCTGATGTCGTCACTTCCAACCAGAATGCCACCGGCATGGCCCTCAAGGCCATTCAGACCCTTGTAAGGAGGTAATACAAACCATGGATAAGAAATACGGCGTATATATCTGCACAGGCTGCGGAATCGGAGATACCCTTGACATGGAAGATCTGGTGGGTATTCCGGAAGAAGAGGGTTTGAACTGCACCACCCATCCTTTCCTGTGTTCCAAAGAAGGCGTGGCGCTCATACAGAAGGATGTGGAAGACGGAAAGGTCAATGCCATGGTAATCGGCGCCTGTTCCCGCCGGGTCAACTTTGATGTGTTCCGGTTTGACAACTGTATCGTGGAACGGGTGAATCTGCGGGAAGGCGTGGTATGGCCTCATTCCCGGGAGACCTACCCGGCCCTGACACAAGAACAGAAAGATGCGGAGGAACATTTCGACCGGATTCAGATGAAGGCGGAAGACTATATCAGAATGGGCATGATCCGCCTGGAAAAAGTCAAACTGCCGGTCCCCTACAAGCCTGAATCCTTTTCCAAGAAAATTCTGGTGCTGGGAGGGGGTGTCACCGGTATGGCTGCGGCCCTGGATGCCGCCAAAACCGGTTATGATGTCACCATCGTTGAAAAAACCGCCGCACTGGGTGGCTATGCCGCCAGGCTCAGAAGCCAGATGCCGGTTTCAGCGCCTTTTGAAACCCTCCAGACCCCTGTTTCGGACCAGCTGATTCAGGAGATCCAGCGCTTTCCCAATATTGATGTCAGAACCGGGTGCGAGGTCGCACGAATTGCCGGCCAGCCCGGTGAATTCACCGTTACCTTCAAAAAACCGGGAGAAAAAATCCCGTTTGACGTGCCGTTTCCTTTACCTGAAGAGATGCTGGTGGATGAGAACGGCAAGGAACTGGACCCGGAAGCGGCCCATGCCAAATTCCTGGAATACAACGAAGGCCGTCAGGATATTCTTCAACTGGATCCCAATGGCGAGCTTTACGGGGCTGTGATACTGGCAGCCGGCTGGCGGCCGGCCGACCTGTCCAAATCCAATTGTGACCACCTGGGAATCGATCTGCCGGATGTGGTCACCAACCATGAATTTGAGATGATTGCAGCCAAAGGAAAGATCGTCAGACCTTCGGACGGCAAACCCGCCAAAAACGTGGTATTCATTCAGTCGCCCGGCAAGGATGAGGATGACGCGGATTTTGACTATGCCGGATCCGTCACCTCCCAGGTGGCGCTGAAGCAGGCCCGGTATGTTACCGAAGACTATGCCGACGGCAAAGCCTATGTCATTTACCAGCACATGAGAACCCCCGGTCTGCAGGAATACTTTTACAAGAGCATGCAGCAGGAGGACGGCGTATTCATGACAAAAGGCGCTGTTACCGGCGTGTCCGCCCAGGGCGACGGCCTGGCCGTAACCGCCGTCAACACCCTGCTGGGAGAAAACCTGACCCTGAAGGCGGACATGGTGGTGGTGGCCGGCGGCATGGTGCCCGTCACCAAAGATGATCCGGTGGTCAATCTGGCCTACCGGCAGGGTCCTGGGTTCCGTGACAATGATATCTTCGGCCAGTATGCAGACTCCAACTATATCTGTTTCCCGTATGAAACCCAGAGAACCGGTATCTATGCCGCTGGTGCCATCCGCCGGGCCATGACCATCGAAGAATCCATGGAAGATGCAACCGGGGCGGCCCTCAAGGCCATTCAGTGTGTTGAAAGTGCCAACCGGGGCATGGCGGTTCATCCCAGATCCGGGGATATGACCTTTCCTGAATTTTTCTTTCAGCGCTGCACCCAGTGTAAACGGTGTACTGTGGAGTGCCCCTTCGGCGCCCTGGATGACGATGCCAAAGGAACCCCCAAGGCAAATCCCACCCGGTGCCGCCGCTGCGGTACATGTATGGGTGCCTGCCCGGAACGGATCATCTCCTTTGCCGACTACACCATCGATTCCATCGGTTCCCAGGTCAAGGCGGTGAAGGTCCCGTCCGAAGACGACTTTGACGAACCACCGCTGCGGTTCCTGGCGTTGATCTGCGAGAACGATGCGTTTCCGGCCCTGGATATGGTGGGGCTGAACCGCATGGATTATTCTCCGGATGTAAGGTTCATACCGGTCCGGTGCCTGGGATCTGTGAATACCATCTGGATCAAGGATGCTCTGGCCCAGGGCATGGACGGTGTAATCCTGATCGGCTGCAAACACGGGGACGATTACCAGTGCCATTTTGTAAAAGGATCGGAGCTGGCGGAAGTCCGGGTGAAAAAAATCGGGGACGCCCTTTCCAGCCTGGCCCTTGAAGAAGAGCGTGTCGCATTTGTGGAAGTAGCCATTGATGAATATGACAAACTGCCCAAAATCATCAACGATTTTGTAGAAGTGGTAGATGCTCTGGGACCCAACCCGTTCAAGGGTTTCTAGAATGCGTATACCCAAATCATACGGAGGTATCACAATATGACTGAAACTTATCTGGCCCAACCAGACCTGGAGTTTATCGCCCAGGTACGCGGTCTTGGCGGAGAAACCTTAAAAAAATGCTACCAGTGTGCCACCTGTTCCGTGGCCTGCCCGATTTCACCTGAGAACAGCCCGTTTCCCAGAAAGGAAATGATCGCTGCCTCCTGGGGCCTCAAAGACCGGTTGATCAAAAACGGGGATATCTGGCTGTGTCACAATTGCGGCGACTGCACTGACCTGTGTCCGAGAGGCGCGGCACCCGGAGATGTTCTGGCTGCCGTCCGTTCTGCTGCCATTACTGAATACGCCTATCCCAAGGCTCTGGCCAAGGCGGTGAACGATCCCAAAAAACTGCCCTGGCTGCTGGGAATTCCGGCCATCTGGTTTGCCCTGCTGGCCTATGTCACCATGGCCCACGAAGATGTGATGACCAAACTGTTCAATGTCTTTGGTATTGCCTGGTCCCATGCCCAGGAAGGGGTGATCGCCCAGGCCAACTTCTTTTCCACCTGGTTTGTGGATCTGACCTTTGTGCCCCTGGCCGGCGCTGTTGTCATCGTGTTTCTGCTCAGCCTGCGCCGGTTTATCACCGATATTCATGAAAATGCGGTGATGGAGGGGAAAACAGATAAAACAGGGATGGATTACAAAGCACTTCTGAAAGCCCTGGGTCAGATTATTCCCAGGATACTCAAGCATGAGAAATTCAATGAATGCGAGACCAACAAGGAACGGGCCACTCCACATATGATGGTATTGTTCTCGTTTATCGGTCTGGCCAGTGTCCCAGGGATCTTCTTTTTCGTACTGTATGTCTTCCAGACTCCGGGACCTTACTCCCAGCTCAACCCGGTCAAATGGCTGGCCAACATCGCCGGCGTGGCCCTGGTTATCGGCTCGGGACTGATGATCAAAAGCCGCCTGGACAATAAAGACCAGGTCACCACTTACAAAGACTGGTATATTCTGGGCGTGGTATTTGCCGTGGGACTGACCGGCATGCTCACCCAGATGGCGCGTCTGGCGCACCTGGAATGGACAACCTATGTGATATACTATCTGCATCTGATCGCTATTTTCAACCTGTTTGCTTTTTTGCCCTTTTCCAAAATGGCGCATCTGGTTTACCGAACCACTGCCATGGCTTACGCAGAATACAGCAATC
>DATHSR010000189.1:0-14936 GCA_035464035.1 Desulfotignum sp.
GGTCGGAAGACCCCTTTTTCATGGCTTCCACAGACCCCATACCCCGGTAGGCCTTATAGGAGCGGCCCTGGTAAATGACAATTTCCCCGGGGCTTTCCTGGGTACCGGCCAGAAGGCTTCCCAGCATGACGGAATGGGCCCCGGCACCCAGTGCCTTGGCAATATCTCCGGAGAACTTGATGCCGCCGTCGGCGATGATGGGCACACCGGTCTTTTTTGAGATCTCGTTGCAGTTGAGCACCGCGGTCAGCTGGGGGACCCCCACCCCCGCCACTATCCGGGTGGTGCAGATGGACCCCGGTCCGATACCCACCTTGACCGCATCCGCCCCGGCATCGATCAGGGCCTTTGCCCCTTTTTCCGTGGCAACATTGCCTGCCACCACCTGGGCGTCCGGGAAATGGT
Source organism: Desulfotignum sp. (assembly GCA_035464035.1). Classification (GTDB taxonomy): domain Bacteria; phylum Desulfobacterota; class Desulfobacteria; order Desulfobacterales; family Desulfobacteraceae; genus Desulfotignum. Next base: position 406 of record DATHSR010000189.1, read on the forward strand.
GCTTGATCTGTTTGACGGCATCCAGCACATTTCTGGAATGCCCGTGTGAGGTATCAATGACCAGTGCATCCACACCGGCGTTGATCAGGGCCTCCACCCGGGTCATCATGTCAGACCCCACGCCCACGGCGGCACCGGTCCGCAGCCGGCCGAAAGAGTCCTTGCAGGCATTGGGGTATTTCTTGATCTTTTCAATATCCTTTATGGTGATCAGTCCTTTAAGCTTTCCCTGGCTGTCCACCACCAGCAGTTTTTCAATGCGGTGTTTGTGCAGCATGATCTTGGATTCTTCCAGGGTGCATTTTTCTGTCACCGTGACCAGGTTCTCGCTGGTCATGACTTTTTTTGCCGGTTTTTCCAGCTGGGTTTCAAACCGCAGGTCCCGGTTGGTGACGATGCCCACCAGTTTTTCACCCTCGGTAACCGGTATCCCGGATATCCGGTATTTGGCCATGATATTGAGCACCTCGGAGATGGGCACATCCGGGTGAATGGTCACCGGGTCCACAATCATGCCGCTTTCCGATTTTTTGACCCGGTCCACCTCGATGGTCTGCTCTTCGATGGTCAGGTTCCTGTGGATAAACCCCATGCCGCCGGCCCTGGCCATGCTGATGGCCGTCAACGCCTCGGTCACGGTATCCATGGCCGCCGAAACAATGGGGATATTGAGTTCAAGTTCCCGGGTCAGCCGGGTCTTGACCGATACTTCATCAGGAAGAATTGCCGAATAATCAGGAACCAGAAGAACATCATCAAATGACAGCCCTTCGTCCGGTAATATGATGGACATAAAACGCCTCCAGAAAGGAAAAATTGTTTATTCATACCTATTGAGAACAGCCATTACAGGGGGGACGAAAAACAGCCACCTAAAATTGAAATCCCAAACCGGTATTTAAACACGTACTCTTACCAAATTTGGGCCTGTAAGGCAAGATCTTATATCCCCTTACTCATGGCGCAGGGCAATGATGGGATCCACCCGGGCCGCCCGGGCCGCCGGATACAGGCCGAAAACAATACCGATCCCAAGACTGACAGACAACGGCAGCAGAACCCCCAGAGGGGTGATAACGGTCGGCATTTTGGCGAACCAGGTGATAAAAAAGGGAATGGCCATGCCCAGCATCAGGCCGATGATCCCGCCGATGAAAGACAGCACCACCGCTTCGATGAGAAACTGAATGATGATCTGTCTGCGTTTTGCGCCGATGGCCCGGCGGATACCGATCTCACGGATCCGTTCGGTGACCGATGCCAGCATGATGTTCATGATGCCGATCCCCCCCACCAGCAGGCTGATACCGGCAATGGCGCCCAGCACGATGTTAAAGGTGCGTTTGGTGGCCTCTGCCTGTTTGAGCAGCGCCAGGGGCACATGAATCTGAAAATCCTTTTTTTTGTGAAACAGGGTGAGCATCCGTTCAATGGCCTGGGCCGTGGGTTCCACATGGGAAAGTGTGCCCACCTGGACAATGATCTGGTTGAGTTCCACCTTTTCGCGCACCCATGATCCGGCCGAAATCGTTGTGACCATGTCCCCGAAGTATGTTCTGGCCGTAGTCAAAGGAATATAGGCATCAATTTCCCGGTCAGGTATCTGCATGGTCCCGGACTGGCTGATTTCGCTTTTGACGATCCCGATCACCCTGAAGCTGTCTTTGCCCAGACGGACGGTCTGACCGATGGTGTGCCGGGTTGCCAGCAGCTTCCTGGCGCCGAATTCAGTGAGGACCACCACCGGTGATTTGTTTTCCATGTCGGTCAGGGTAATGACCCGTCCTGCCAGCAGTTCCCTGGGAATCACCTCAAACCACTGGTGGCTGGTTCCCACCACACGCATTTACAAAGATCGCTGTCCCAGTCGTGCTTCTTTGCGCACCAGTTTCACGGGCACATTTTTGGAAACCGATGTATAGCTTTCGGCAATTCTTTCATGGTCCTGGTAGGTCAGACCGTAGATGCTCATGAACGACGGGGTTGCGCCGGCCACCGCTTCATCCACAGGCTTGACAGAGGATATCAGAATATTGTGGCTGCCCAGTTTCCGTATCTGTTCCAGGGCTTCTTTGCTGGCCCCTTCTCCCACCGCCAGCATCGCCACCACGCTGCCCACCCCGAATACCACGCCCAGCATGGTGAGAAATGACCGCAGTTTATGAAGCAGCAGGGTCTGGATGCCGGATGACAATTCCCTGGAAAATTTTATCTGTCCCATGTCACCCCCTGTCAACCTGCCGGACATGTCCGTCTTTCATATAAAGCCGGTTCTGGGCATAGTCGGCGATATGGGATTCATGGGTCACCATGATAACGGTTTTACCCTGTTCATGAAAAGATTGCAGCAATGCCATGATCTGATGGCTGGTTTCGGTGTCCAGATTGCCGGTGGGTTCATCGGCCAGGATCAGGTCGGGATCCGCCGCCAGGGCCCTGGCAATGGCCACCCGCTGCATCTGACCTCCGGACAGTTCGGCCGGACGATGGCCCAGCCGGTCCTCAAGCCCCACCATGGCCGCCAGGTGCCGGGCATGGCCGGCGCTTTTCTCCCGGTCCCACCCCAGGTAATACAGGGGCAACTCAATATTACGCTGCACCGTGAGCTGGGGGATCAGGTTGAAGCTTTGGAATATGAACCCCAGGTGCTTCAACCGGATATCACTTAAGGCATCATCACTGTGGCGGCTGATATCCCTGCCGTGAAACAGGTACCGGCCGGAAGTCAGACGGTCCAGGCATCCGATGATGTTCATCATGGTGCTTTTGCCGGACCCGCTGGCACCCATGACGGCCCAGAAGCTTCCTTTTTCAAACACCGCATTGATTCCGGCCAGGGCCGCCACCTGCTGGCTGCCCATGGTGTAGATCTTTTGGGCGTCCTCAAGAACAACCGCCGCATCCTGCATGGGATTCTCCTGCCAGACCGCCTTCATGACACTATTGGCCGCCCGGATGCCGGGCCGCCATGTCTGCGGCCGGCGGATAGTCTACCCCGGCTGGCTCAAGGGGTGGGGTCAGCAGGACCACATCCCCGGGTTCAAGCCCTGCTTTCACATGAATCATCCGGTTATTGTCCAGGCCGATCTCCACCTGCCTGGGGACATATTCCGTGCCTTTTCGAACATATACCGTCGGGACGCCCCGGATCCGCAGTATTGCCTGAATGGGAACAGCCAGCACATTTTCATGGGTTTCAATGATAATTTTCGCCTGACAGCTCATGCCGGTGCGCATGGCCCCGTCATTGTCATCAAGAAATATCTGGGTGGTAAACACTTTCAGATCCGGGTTCATCCATACACTCTGGGCATCCGGAAGGGGGGCGATATGGGTGATCCTGCCGGAGAACTGACGCCCCGGCAGCGCATCCACCGTCACCGTTGCCGGCATTCCCACACTCACTTTCTTTAAATTGGATTCGTGAATGGCAATTTCTGCATTGCTGGCGGTGGCTGTGGGCAGATAGATCAACTCCTGGCGCTCCCGGATATCCTGGCCTTCCTGAAGCGGTTCGATATTACGGCGGAACATGCCGCTCTGGGCGCTGGTGGCGTAGATAACCAGGCCATCGGCCGGAGATCGGATTTCTGTTTTTTCAAGTTGTGCCAGAATCTTGTCCAGCCGGTCTTTCTGCCGCTTGAACTCTGCGTCCCGGGCTTTTAACTCCGCCTGAGCCTGAACCACATCCGCTCTGGCCTTGCGCCGTGTCCGCTCCAGGGCCATTTGTGCCTGGCTGACGTCACTTTCCCGCTGGGCCAGGTCCCGTTTGCCGGTGTAATTCACCAGCAGTTCCCGGTTGTTTTTCGCCAGTTCCAGGTCCAGAGCCTTTTTTTTCTCTGCCAGTTGATCAGCCGCCAGTTCTGTCTGGGAGATGAATTTCTCTTCAAACAGGGCCTGGGACCATTTCAACCGTTCCCTGGCCCGGGCCAGCTCCTCTTCGGCCAGGGTGATCTCTGCAGCGGCTTTCTGCAGGGCATTGGGATATTCGCCATCCGTGTACTTTTTCAGATCCTGCCGGGCAAACTCAAAGGTCAGTTCAGCCAGATCCATGTCACTTCTGGCCTGATTTTCAACCACGGCCAGGTTTTCGGTGGCGTTGACAAAAGCTGCTTCCGCATTCTGCACCTTGATCTCCTGGTCGATTTTCGCATCCATCAGCGCGCTGGCATCCAGTTCCACCAGCAGATCTCCTTTTTTTACCTGGGTGCCTTCCGGGATCAGATAGAGAAGAGAGGTTTTTCCCTCCACCTCATTTTTGATGACCAGCTGCTCTCTGGCTTTGATGGTGCCTGATTCAACAACATCAATGGTCAAAGGGCCGGACACCACCTCAAAGACGGCCGTCTGGAACAGGTCCGGGGATGAGGCCAGAAACCGGCTGCCTGAAAAAAACAGGATCCCGCCCAGGGCCATTACACCAGCAATCCACACAACCGGCTTGGCTTTCAGCATTAAAAAATTTCCTCCGGTGAATACTCCTGCCACAGACCGGTGTCTGTGACCGTGAGCACCCCCATGTCCCGCTGGATTTCCAGTTCTGCGATCCGGTAGTTGACCCGGGCGGCAGTGAAACTGTTCTGGGCCGCCAGCAGGGAATCCTGGGCCTCCAGCAGATCCCGGGTTTCGGCCCTGCCCGCATCCATGAACAAGGAGATGCTTTTCACCCGCTTTTCCGCCAGGGCCACGGCCTGGCGCTGAATAAACAGGGTCTGCCGGGCTTCAAACAGATCCCGCAACCGGTTGCGCACCTCTATTTTCACGGTGTCTTCCAGTTTCTGGACATCCCGCACCGCCTGTTCCAGCAGAATGAATTGATTCCGATACGTCACCGCCTCTGCCGTTCTTTCAAAAGGCAGATCCAGGGTCACCAGGGCGGAAAAAATGCCGCGGTCCATCCGGAGCCGGGCATTGTCCAGATCCGCGGTCGTAATGGTCCGTCGATCTCCAACAGAGGCAGACCCCAGGAATGTCAGTTCAGCGCCCAGGGCATCGGCCGCCACGACCACGGCCCGCTGGGCATCAAACACTTTTCCCTGGGCAATCTGCAGATCCAGCCGCCGGTCCAGTGCCAGCTTGATGGCGGTCTGCTGGGGCAGCTCAAGAGGACCGGGCGTATCGTGCAACGGTTCTGCGGTTCTGCCCGATATCTGTTCAAGCGCTTCAGGGTCCGGCCGTATCTCGGCATCCGGCGGCAGCCCCAGCAGCACCTTAAAGGCGTCTGTCTGTCTTTTAAGGGCCTCTTCAGCGGAAAGCCACCGCTGGCGGGCTTCCAGCTGGGTCTGTATGGATTGATCCACTTCAATTTCCTTGAGCCGGCCGGCCTCCCCCAGACGCTGGCTGCGCCGGGTCAACGCCATGCGGCTGGTATAGTCATCCCGGGCATTTTCCAACGTGTCCCGCTGCTTTAGCAGGTTCAGATACTGACTGGCAACCCCCACGGCAAAGGTTTTTTTGAATTGTTCGAATTCCAGAATGGCATAAATCAGATTTTGTTCCGCCTGCTTTACATGCTCGGTCACAATGTGACTGCCGGATCCTCTCAGCAGCGGGATGGAAAAGCTGGCGTCCCCGGCAATCCCCAACGAGGAATCGCCGCCGCTGAAAAGCAGTGTGGCCAGGTCGGCTGCCAGGGATGCGGTCAGAGCCATCCCGCTTTCATACTTTCGGGCAGCGGTCAGTTCCGCACTGGAACGGGTGCCTTTCTGGCTGGGATCGGTTGACAGATCTGCTTTGAAAAGTTGCTGCACCTGACCGATAAACCGGTTCCGGAACACTTCCTGTTCAAGATACAGGGCCAAGGCGGCCTGGAATACCGCCTCTTTTTTTGTTTGATAGTCAAAACTGTTCCGGGCACCGATCTTCAGTGCCTGAACCAGGGACACCGTCACTGGTCCCGCCAGGGCCGTATCCCCCGTGTCTGTCACACTCCCGGCACCGGGAAATCCGGGTTCAGGCCAATGGGGAACCGGCGTCAGCACATCGATACCCACCGAAGCGGGTCCGGCAACCGGCAGAGATGCCTGGGACAGCAGCTGCCGGCGCAGTATGTCGCCAGGTCTTTCGATACTGAACGGGGCATCTGTTCCCAGCACCTGTGCCTGGGTGTGTGCGATGATATTTCCGGCCCTTGCGTCCACCTCCTGCCGGAAGGCTTCGGGGGTTCTGCATCCTGAGGCTAAAAAAAGCAACGCCCCCAGCACCGTCAGTTTTGCCGTCATCTTCAGCCGGGAATTGATTTCCAGATTCATCCGGTTATTATGCCAAATATATCGTTGATTATCCAGCCCTGGTGTTGAAATTTCGCCACTGAATTGACATGACGTGGCCCCATACAGACAGGAAAAACAAAGACGCCCGGAACCGCCGGCCTTGACAAGGCATCCGGGTTATATATAATATAATTCAACCCGTCTGTGCCCTGATGCCGGGTTTTCATGACAATCTGCATGACCGGACATCTCTAATCTTTATATGATACAAGCAAGGGGTGTGATTTATGGAAAACATGAAAGTAAGAGAATTGATGCGACCCATTGATGAATTTCCCGCAATTACCAGTAACGCCACTTTTCTGGAGGCAGTAGACGCACTTGAGGATGCGCAAAAAAAATTCGATGCCGGAAAAGTCCCTGAAGTGATTCTGCTGGTCAAGAACCAGAAGGAACAAATCGTGGGAAAACTGTCGCCCATGGACGTTGTGATGGGTCTGGAACCCAACTCTTCCCAGCTGGAAAAACTTGAAACATTTTCACACTACGGGCTGGTCAGAAGCGCTTTGAAGAACATAAAAAAGCAGTTTCAACTGTGGCAGAAACCGCTGGCGGAGCTGTGGAATAAAGCTCAGGATATCAAAATAGACAATTTCATCAAACTGCCGGAACCCGATCATATGGTAAAAGCCGATGATAAGATGGATACGGCGTTTCACCTGTTTGTTTTTTTACGGCAGGGATCTCTCTTTGTGAAAGAACAGGAAAAAATCGTGGGCCTGATCCGGTTTTCAGATGTTTATAAAAAAATTATCCAGACAATAAAGACCTGTTCAATGCCTAGCCCCGGGCAGGATAAGTAACCCCAGTGTCCAGATTCAACGGCTGCCGCCTCCGGATCATTGACAAAGCATGTTTAAAACAACAGGAATCGCCGGGGGAATCCTTTGACTGGTACGGGTCAGGTTCCGAATCATGGTAAAATGATTACCGGCAACCCGGATCAGCGGCACTTGTTGAAGCCGGGCGGTATTCACTGACACCAGACCGTCCCCCAAAATATTTTTCAGGTGCGCATCCTCCGGCCCCGGAAAAATCATACCGGCGATGATCTGTATCTTTACCTCCCGGGGCAGTGCCCGCTGGTTCAACCGGATAAGAAAACAGCTGCCCGGAATCAGGTCGACACCCGCCGCACCGGTGCCGTCCAGAAGGCAGTGAAGCCAATGGGCCTGGGTGAAAAAAAGGTGATATATCTGGTCTTTTGCCTCAGTCAGAATCCGGAACCGGGCCATTTGTGTACCCCTGTTAGGCGGCCCCACCAGAATGAGGCGGTCGACTGCCGGCACTTTTTTTTCAGCAGCCGCACGCAAGTAATCCAGGTCGGGCCGGGTGAGCATATCCCGGGCCACCAGCCCGCCCATGGAATGGGTTACAATGGAGACCGTTACCGGATTTTTTTGAGCCAGCATCTGCATCTGCTCAAAAAAGAAAGCGGACGACGCTTCAATGGCCTGGTCATTGGGATAGGACAGAACCAGAACCGGAAACTGATTTTTCTGCAGGATCGGGATAAGGTCGTCCCAGATGATACCCGGATCATCCAGACCATGAACCAGGATCACCGGGTTTCTGGCCGGATGATCTGCCGGTGCGAACGTGCCTTCAACAGGGGAGATCCCCTGCCTGTTTGACAGGTCCTGAACCGCATCCGGAAACCAGCGCTGAACCGCCTGATGAAAATCATGCCGCAGTTTATGTTCCACAGGCAGTACAAAACTGCGGCCCAACTGGAAAAAGACTATCAACGCAACAATAAGAAATCCAGTTGTACGCCGTTTATAACGACATGACCGTTTCACTCACACCTGCCTGACATCTGCACACCCTTGGCATGTAACGAAAAATTCATTTTGCACGGCAGGCGGCAGGCGGCACCGGAGCAGCCTTTCAGCCAGCCAGTCAGAGTCCTTGAATCGCCATTCAAAATCCGGTTCTATCATGGAACCGGCATCGGTAAAATTTATTGTCCAAATCCGCCATTTCTGTTAGCATGACCGAAATCGATTCTTTATCAAACATACATCAAGGGACCCATGAACACCACTCATAAAAAAAAGAAAATCGGCATTGTCACCGGCGGCGGTGATTGTCCCGGACTGAACGCGGTCATCCGGGCGATTGTCAAGGCCGCAGCACTCCAGGGGTGGGAAAGCCTCGGGATCCACGGTGGATTTGACGGGCTGCTGACCCCCACGAAAACCAGCCGACTGGCTTTCAAGGATATGGACGGCCTGCTGGTCAGGGGCGGCACCATCCTGGGCACGGCAAGCAGCGGACCGTTTTCCGCCAAAACCGGCCAGGGGAAGGCCCGGCAGATCGAATCCGGCATTCTGGACCAGGCAAGGAGCAATTTCGACCGCCTGGGACTGTCCGCGCTGGTGGCCATCGGCGGTGACGGGACCCTCACCGTAGCCCTGCAGATGTATCAGGCAGGATGGCCGGTGGTCGGCATTCCCAAAACCATTGACAATGACCTGGACGCCACCCTGATGACATTCGGATTTGACACGGCCGTGTCCTGTGCCGTGGATGCCCTGGACCGGCTGCACAGTACGGCCCAGAGCCATAACCGGGTCATGGTCCTGGAAGTCATGGGCCGGTATGCCGGCTGGATTGCCACCCACGCCGGACTGGCCGGCGGCGCAGATGTGATCCTCATTCCGGAAATCCCGTTTGATTTTGAATCGGTATGCCGAAAAATAAAGGACCGGGAAGCAGAAGGCAAAGCGTTCACCATTGTAATCGCAGCCGAAGGTGCCAGGCAGACCGGTCGCGACTTCACAACAGAGTCTTCGGGTGAGTCAGACCGCGAGATCCGGTTGGGAGGGATCGGTCAGAGAGTGGCCCTTGAGATTGAACGCCTGACCGGCAAGGAAACCCGGTGTGTGGTTCTGGGTCATCTCCAGCGGGGCGGCACCCCTACCCAGTTTGACCGGCAATTGTGTACCCGGTTCGGTGTGTACGCGGTGCAAATGATTGCAAAAAAGCAGTTCGGCATGATGGCGGCGCTCACCGGCACGGGCATTGCGCCTGTGACTCTGGCCGAAGCCGTGCACCGGATCCGTACCGTCCCCCGGGACGGGGAGCTGGTCATGACGGCCCGGTCACTGGGTATCAGTTTCGGCGACACGCCACCGGCATGATCGTGCACCGGCCACAGTTCATTTACAACGCCGTTTCAATCCGTTCAGGGCACAACCCAGACAGTGATGTCTGACACCTGACCGATGATCTGCCGGGACACCGATCCCATGAAAAATGACCGGTCAATACCCCTTCTGCCGATGACCAGGGTGCCGAACCTGTTTTTCTCCGCAAATTCCACAACATTGTTTCCGATACGGCGGGTACCTTCAATGGTCTGTATTTCGATCTGGTCTTTTGACAGTCCCATCTGAACAAATTTCTCCATGGCCTGGGGATAGAACTGGTCCACGCAGGCCCGGTCCTTTTTTTCTATGATCTGGGCAAACTCGGGATCCGGTTCTTCGTCCAGATCTATCTCGCAATAGTTGCGGGCCGTATTGGTGACATGCAGCAGGGTAATACGGACATCCCTGTTTCCAGATACCATGAACCCGACATGGTCCACTGCCCTCAGCGAATCCTGGGATCCGTCGATGGCCACCAGAATTTTATCCGACAGGGTGTCCCCGTTAACCATCCAGACCGGAATGGCCTGGGACCGTTCCAGAATTGCATCTGAAACACTGGTGTCAAAAAATTTCTGGATACCGGTGACGCCCCGCCGCCCCACCAGAATGGCATCCAGCACGTTTTTCTGGGCATATTCGATGACATCCTGGGCCAGTCCCAATTCCCGGGGACGGGTGATCAAGCTGATGCGGTCTTCGGCAAACCCGGCATCCACCATCTCTGATTTGAGCTGAGCCAGGGTCGCCAAAGCCGCGGCTTCATTTTTCTTGAGCATCTTTTTCAGCTGGGTCCGGATCTGCAGATCCCTTGCCGCCTCCTCTTTGAGATACAGAGAAACCGGGGCCTGGACATGAAAAAGTACGCAATGCAGATCTTTCATAAATGCAGCCGCACGGACTGCATATCTGACAGCCAGCAGTGATGACCGGGTTTTATCCACAGGGATGAGAATCTGTTTTTCCATGGCAACCTCCTTTCTTAAATGCATATAATTAAGATAACGCGGCTGGCACCAGGGGTCAAGACAAGAGTCAAAGATGGATTTTCATTTGCCTGGGAGCCAGGATATGCTATGGTATCAGGCTGAATATAATTTTACAGGAACCTTCCCATGCTGTTGAAGATCAATCCGGACAATCCCCAGGAAAGACTTGTTTCCCAGGTGGTGCAAATACTGAAAAAAGGTGGAATCATCGCCTACCCGACAGATACGTTTTATGGTATCGGGTGCGATATCATGAATAAAAAAGCGATCGAACAGGTGTATGCCATCAAACAGCGCAGCCAGACCAAACCGTTCAGTTTTATCTGTCCGGATCTCAAGGATATCGCCACCTACGCCAAGGTCTCCAATATCGCCTACCGGAACATGAAACGCCTGCTGCCGGGGCCCTACACCTTTGTGCTGCCGGGATCCCGGATGGTTCCCAAGATCATGCTCACCAACCGTAAAACCGCGGGTATCCGGGTGCCGGACAACAAAATAGCTTTGGCGCTGGCCATGGAGCTTGGCAATCCCATCATCTCCACATCCGCCACAGATCCCGAAGGCCGTGTTTTCCAGGATCCGTCCCTGCTCCATGATTTTTTCGGCTCCCGCCTGGATGTGGTGATTGACGGGGGAGCGGTTCCCGGTGCAGCATCCTCGGTGAGCTCTCTAATTGATGATTTACCGGAGATTATCCGTTATCGCGCCGGAGATATCTATTTCTTTGAATAAGGTCTGGGCGATTCTCCGCAGCAGGGAGATAGGCGTGTCCTTGGGATAAACCGGAACCAGCTTGTCGTCAATTTCTGCCAGTTCTCCGGCCCACTGAACGGCATCATCCAGGTTCCCCAGACGGTCGACGAGATTCAGATCCAGGGCTGTCTGGCCGGTATAGATCCGGCCATCCGCAAGGGCAGCCATCTGTTCATCAGGGATGTTTCTGGCCCGGGCCATATCCAGGACAAACTGCCGGTGGAGTTCATCCACCAGATCCTGGAGCAGCTTTTCCTCCATATCCCCAAGCTCCCGGAGGGGGGATCCCAGGTCCTTGAATTCCCCGCTTTTGATGACCACCGGAGAGATACCGATTTTTTTTGCCAGTTCCGCAAGATTGACATATTCCATGATAACCCCGATGCTGCCGGTAATGGTGCCGGGGTTGGCAACAATCCTGTCTGCACCGGCTGCGATATAATATCCCCCGGATGCGGCCACAGATCCCATGGAGGCGATCACTGTTTTGGTTTCCCGGGTTTTCATCAGCTCCCGGAAAATCTCCTGAGAAGGCCCGACACTGCCACCGGGGCTGTTCACCCGGATGATGATCGCCCGGATCTTTTCATCATCCCGAAATGTTTTGATATTTTCAACCACCTGCTTGGATGAGAAAATCGGACCGGTCACCTCAATGATACCGATATTCCCTTTGGTCTCCTGAAAAGCGGCGGTGGTGCCTGCCATCATCCGTGAAACCGACAGAATCAGGATCACGCCTCCCAGAAACATGACCGTGGTCAAGGCCGTCATGGCCAGCAGAAAAAAAAGTACCGGGTGTCGTCGTGAAAACATAGTCAAACATTCCCTGTTATGCGGTTATCACCCATGGGGTGGCGCCAGACGGAAAAGGCCGGGCAAAAAATTCTTTACCCGGCCCCGGACGATCAGTTTACTTGTGTCAGCACAGATGAAAAACTGGCGTGGTTATTTCTCTTTTTTGCTTTCCTGGGCCTTGTTGGCTTCGATCTGCTCCTGAATATTGTTGCGCAGAATTTCTCCAAACGAGGAGGTTGCCGGCTTCAGGTTCTTGGCAAACTCTTCCAGGTATTTGTCATCATCACCATCTTCAAGGCGCTTGATGGAAAGCCCGATACGCCGCTCATCAGAATTGATGTTCATGACCTTGGCTGTAATGGTCTCTCCCACCTGATAGTGGTCTTTGGGACTTTTGATATTTTCCTTGCTGATCTCAGACACATGAACCAGGCCTTCAATCCCTTCTTCCAGCTCCACAAACACCCCAAAATCTGTCAGATTGGTAATGACCCCGGAGATCTCCTTGCCCACCTCATACCGCTGGGCAACGGTTTCCCAGGGATCTGCCTGGGTCTGTTTGATGCCTAAGGAGAACCGCTCATTGGCCTTGTCGATATCCAGAACCACCGCCTGAATAGTATCGCCTTTCTTGTAGACTTCAGACGGGTGCTTGATGCGTTTGGTCCAGGAAATGTCGGAAATATGAACCAGGCCGTCAATATCATCATCTATGCCGATAAACAGGCCGAATTCCGTAATGTTTTTAATTTTGCCCTCAATGATGGTGCCCACCGGATATTTCTGGGAAATGACCTCCCAGGGGTTTTCCTGGGTCTGCTTGATGCCCAGGGAAATGCGCCGGTTGTCCGGTTTGAGGTCCAGAACCACGGCCTCCACCTCTTCGCCCACGGTGACCATCTGGGACGGATGCCGGATTTTCCGGGTCCAGGACATTTCACTGACATGGATCAGACCTTCCACCCCTTCTTCCAGTTCAATGAATGCACCGTAATCGGTGAGGCTGACAACTTTTCCCATCACTTTTGATCCAATGGGATACTTTTCCACCGCCGTGGTCCAGGGATCCGGTGTCAGCTGCTTCATGCCCAGAGATACCCGTTCCTTCTCAAAATCATAGGACAGAATCTTGACGGTGATTTTATCTCCCACAGAGTAAAGCTCCGAAGGATGTTTCACCCGGCCCCAAGAGATATCGGTGATATGCAGCAGTCCGTCCACGCCGCCCAGATCCACAAAAATACCGTATTCGGTAATGTTTTTAACAATCCCTTCCATAACCTTGTCATTCTCAATGGCCTGGAGAGTGGCAGCCCGCATCTTTTCCCGTTCAGCTTCCAGCAGAACCCGCCGGGACAGAACAATATTGTTGCGCTTTTTATTGTACTTGAGAATCTTGAATTCATAGGTCTTGTTGACCATTTCATCCATGTTGCGGATGGGGCGCAGATCGGCCTGGGATCCGGGCAGAAACGCCTGAAGACCGATGTCCACGGAAAAACCGCCTTTGACCCGGTTTGTGATCACCCCTTCAATGGTGCCGTCCGCATCATAGATATCCTTGATGGCATCCCATACCTTGACTTTCTTGGCTTTCTCACGGGACAGAAGAACGGTTTCCTCCTCTTCGTCCCACACCTCTATCATGACCTCAAACCGGTCATTGACATTGACTTTGACATTGCCTTGTTCATCAATGAATTCCTGAATAGAGATCCGCCCTTCCGATTTATATCCCACATCCACAAGCACCATGTCTCTGCCTACGGATATGACGGTTCCGGTGACGACCTGTCCTTCCTCAAATTTTTTAAGGCTGGTTTCATAGATACCCAACAACTCTTCCATTGTTTCTTCACCGGTTATTTCTCTTTCCGGTGAAAAGGTATCTTTCTGTGGTGCATCGAATTCTTCCTGGTCGAATTCTGTCTCCCGGTCCTCGAGCGCTGCTTCCTGTGTCTCTAAATCTTCAGTATTCATTTCCTGGTTTTCGTTTTCTTCAGCAATGTTGTTCATTAATATTAATCCCCCTAATCGAATTTAGTTACCCGCCTCAATGGGTCAAAGAGTGCGAGTACAATTTACCTTTATAGCAATGGGCAAAGAAAAAATCAACAAAATAATCGCTTGTTTGGTTGATTCTACAGATGTCTGAGCATCTCATCCACCACCTGCCGGACAGTGAGATGGGACGCATCGATCAAAATGGCGTCCGGCGCCGGTTTTAAAGGCGCCTGGGTCCGTTGTGAGTCGCGGGTGTCCCGGGCGCGCATTTCCGCCGCCACCCGGGACAGATCTTTTGAGGAATCCGGCAGTTCATCAAAGCGCCGCCGGGCCCGGACCGCCAGATCTGCGGACAGGAAAAACTTGACCGTGGCATCGGGAAACACCACCGTGCCCATATCCCGGCCCTCAAACACCGCATCCTGCTGCCGGGCGATCCGGCGTTGAAGTTCCAGCAGTGCAGACCTGACTGCCGGTCTGGCAGAAACAGCAGAGGCCAGCATGGTGATCTCAGGGGTCCGGATATCCAAGGTGATGTCTCTGCCTGAAGAGATCAG
>DATHSR010000190.1:0-3829 GCA_035464035.1 Desulfotignum sp.
CATCCGACCCCCTCACCCGGCTGGCAAAAGTCACCAGAATTCCGGTGACCACCTCGCTGATGGGACTGGGGGCCTTTCCGGGCACTGATCCGCTGTGGCTGGGCATGCTGGGCATGCACGGCACCTTCCGGGCCAACATGAGCATCGGACACTGCGATCTGATCATTGCAGCCGGCGTGCGGTTCGATGACCGGGTCACGGGAAACATCGCCAAGTTCGCTCCCCATGCCGCCATTGTCCAGATCGATATCGACCCCACCTCGATACACAAGAACATCGAGGTGCAGTGCCCCATTGTGGGAGACTCCAAAACCACCCTGGAACAGATCCTGGCCCTGGTGGAAAAACAGAACCCCGAAGACCTGACCCGGGACCGGGATGCCTGGCTGGATCAGATCGACCAGTGGAAACAGACCATGCCCCTCAAGTACGACCAGAAACCGGATGTGATCAAGCCCCAGTATTTGGTGGACAAGCTGTGGGAGGTCACCGGCGGCCAGGCCATCATCACCACGGAAGTGGGCCAGAACCAGATGTGGACGGCCCAGTATTATCATTTTGACCGGCCCAACCATTTCATCACATCGGGCGGACTGGGGGTCATGGGGTTCAGCCTGCCCGCAGCCATCGGCGCCAAGGCGGCCTGCCCGGACAAACTGGTGGTGGATGTGGCCGGGGACGGCTCCATTCAGATGAATATCCAGGAGATGATGACTGCCGTGGAAAACTGCCTGGACGTCAAAATCGTGATTCTGAACAACCGGTTTCTGGGCATGGTGCGGCAGTGGCAGGAATTTTTCTACAACAAGGCCTATGCCTGCACCAGCATGGAAAACGCCCCGGATTTCGTCAAACTGGCGGACGCCTATGGGGCCACCGGCTTCCGGTGCACGGATCCGGCCTGCGTGGAAGAGACCCTCAAAAAGGGGCTGGCCACGCCCGGCACGGTGATCATGGATTTTGTGGTGGAGCGGGAGGAATCGGTGTATCCCATGGTTCCGGCCGGGGGCGCCATCACGGAAATGCTTCTGGTATAACGGCCCGGATACGGCAACATGAAGGAAACGACAATGGAAACCAGCAGATATCTACTTTCGATTCTTGTGGACAATGAACCCGGGGTGCTGTCCAGGATTGCGGGCCTTTTTTCCGGCAGGGGATTCAACATCGATTCCCTGAGCGTGGCCACCACCGACGACCCGGATGTGTCCCGAATCACCATGTACACCACCTGTGACGCCCAGGTCATCGAGCAGATCAAGAAACAGCTTCACAAACTGATCAATGTCATCACGGTGAACGATCTGACGGAAAAAAAATATGTGGAACGGCAGCTGGCCCTGGTCAAGGTCCATGCCAAACCGGAAAAACGGGCCGAGATCCTGCGCATCGTGGATATTTTCAGGTGCCGGGTGGTGGATGTGGGACCTGCCCACTTCACCATTGAAATCTCAGGAGACAGCGGCAAGCACGAGGCGTTTCTGTCTCTGCTCAAACCCATGGGAATCATTGAAATCGCCAGCACGGGCGCCATTGCCCTGGCAAGAGAGATGGGGAAGTAACATGGAATCGGTAAAAATATATGACACCACCCTCAGGGACGGCATGCAGGGTGAAAACATCTTTTTTTCTCCGGAAGACAAGGTGAAAATCGCAAGAAGACTGGATGATGCCGGCATCCACTACATTGAAGGCGGATGGCCCGGTTCCAATCCCGGGGCGGCCCGTTTTTTTGAACTGGCCAGAGACATGACCTTCAACCATGCCAGAGTGGCGGCCTTCGGCGCCACACGCCGGCCGGGCATCACCTGTGACCAGGATGCCAACCTGACGGCCCTCATTGATTCAGGCGCCCCGGTCATCACCATTTTCGGCAAATCCTGGGACCTGCACGTCACCCAGATCATGGACAACACCCTGGCGGAAAACCTGACCATGATCAAAGAAAGCGTGGCCCACCTGCTGGCCCGGGACAGGGAAGTGATCTATGATGCGGAACATTTTTTCGACGGGTACAAGGCCAACCGGCAGTATGCGCTGGATACGCTGTCAGCGGCCCTGGACGGCGGCACAAGGACCCTGGTGCTGTGCGACACCAACGGCGGGTCCATGCCCTGCGAGATCGACGAGATTGTCCGGTCGGTGATGGACCACTTCAGGGACCGGCCCGGCCTGTGTTTCGGTATCCATACCCATAACGACTGCGCCATGGCCGTGGCCAATGCGGTCAATGCCGTGCATGTCGGTGCCACCATGGTCCAGGGCACCATCAACGGGTATGGCGAACGCTGCGGCAATGCCGATCTCACCGCCATCATACCGGTCCTGGCCCTGAAAATGAAAAAACCGTGTATTTCCGAAGAAAACCTGAAAAAACTGCTGAACCTGTCCCGGTTTGTCTCGGAGACCGCCAATGTGCCGCCGGTCAACTCCCGGCCCTTTGTGGGAAAAAGCGCGTTTGCCCACAAGGGCGGGGTTCATGTGTCCGCCATCATGAAAAACCCCCGGGCCTATGAACACATCAGCCCGGAACAGGTGGGCAATGTGCGCCGGGTGCTGGTGTCCGAACAGTCCGGCAAGAGCAATATCATCTACAAGGCCGAGGAACTGGGGGTGGATCTGGGGGGCGACGCCGTGAAACAGCGGCAGATCGTGGCCTCCATCAAGGATCTGGAGGATGACGGGTTTGAATTTGATGCAGCCGAAGGTTCCCTCAAGCTGATCATGGAAAAGCTCACGGAACAGTATAAAAGCTATTTTGACCTGGAATCCTTCCGGGTCTCGGTGGAAAAGGACAAGGAGAGGCCCTGCTACGCCCATGCCATGATAAAAATCCGGGTGGGAAAAACCACGGAAATCACCTCCGCCGAAGGGGACGGCCCGGTGTCGGCCCTGGACAATGCATTGCGCAAGGCCCTGTCCACCATGTATCCCCAGATCAATGACATGTATCTTGTGGACTTCAAGGTCCGGGTCATTGACGGATCCGAAGGCACGGATGCCAAGGTGCGGGTGCTCATCGAATCCCGGGATACCCACAACATTTTCACCACCATCGGGGTGTCCGAGGACATCATTGAAGCTTCCTGGCAGGCACTGTCCGACAGCTTTCAGTACAAGCTGTCCATGGATCACCAGAAAACGGTATGAAACGGCCCGGATTTCAGGCCCATTAATTGATATTTAAACAGCAAGGAACCGCATCATGATCGACCAGAAACGCATCATCATCTTTGATACCACCCTGCGGGACGGGGAACAGTCCCCCGGAGCCAGCATGAACCATGCCGAAAAACTGCGGATCGCCACCCAGCTGGAAATGCTGGGGGTGGATGTAATCGAAGCCGGATTTCCCGCTGCATCCGACGGAGATTTCGAGGCGGTGAAAAAAATTGCCGACAGCCTGACCAAAGCCCAGGTGGCGGCCCTGTGCCGTGCCAATGAATCGGATATCAGGCGGGGCTGGGACGCCATCAAAGGCGCGGTCAATCCCCGGATCCACACCTTTATCGCCACCTCGGAACTGCACATGAAATACAAGCTGCAGATGGAGCCGGCAGATGTCCTGCGGCAGGCGGTGGCATCGGTGAAACTGGCGGCATCTTTCACCCCCAATGTCGAGTTTTCCGCTGAAGACGGATCCCGGTCTGATCCGGATTTTCTGTGCACCGTGTTCGAATCGGTGATCGAAGCCGGCGCCACCACCATCAACCTGCCGGACACCGTGGGATATGCGGTTCCCGAAGAGTTCGGGCAGCTGATCGAATATGTGCTTGAAAACACGTCCAACATCGACCAGGCGGTACTGTCGGTCCACTGCCACAACGAC
>DATHSR010000191.1:0-2187 GCA_035464035.1 Desulfotignum sp.
CAGTTTCGGGCCGTGGCCCGGATGGTGTCCTGAACGGCGCTCAAATGCTGCGCGATCGATGTCATGGCAGACGTCCTTCAAATTGTATCACACCCAGGCCGGTCAGGGTCTGTATGATTTCACAGACCGGCAGGCCCACCACGTTGGTGTAGGAGCCGCAGATCTCTTTGACCATGAACGCGCCCAGCCCCTGGACGGCGTATCCCCCGGCCTTGTCATAGGGTTCATCGGTCCCAGTGTACCAGAGGATCTCCGGGTTTGTCAAAGCCCTGAACGTCACCTTTGTTTCCACCGCATCTGTGCGCAGGTGCCCCCGGGCCAGATGGCCCACGGCATAGCCGGTGAAAACCGAATGGGTCCGGCCGCTCAGGCACGCGAGCATCCGGGCGGCATCCGCCCTGTTTTCGGGCTTGTTCAGAATCAGGTTGTCTTTGACCACAATGGTGTCCGCCCCGAGCACCCAGGCATCCGGGTGCTGCTGCATCACATGGCACGCTTTTTTTTCAGCCAGGGTTTTCACAAAGGCCTGGGGCGGCAGGTCCTGTGCCGCGGTTTCATCCACATCTGCCGGCACAATGTCTATGTCAAGCCCCACCTGGGACAGCAGTTCCTTTCTCCGGGGAGACCGGGAGGCCAGAATCAGCCTGTTTTTATCCATCCATTTCATGGCCTGGGTGTGTACCATGAATCAGGGGGTTTTGACAATGATATTGGCATGCATGGCCATTTTTGGGCTTGCCAATAAAAATCAGGGTGCTACACTGGGCACCGGTGACTGAATTGATAACAGGGAACATCCAATGAGCCAACCATTTTACGGCGTCCTGTTCGGGCTGGCCGCCTTTGCCTCCTGGGGGCTGCTGCCCGCATACTGGAAACAGATGCAGGCGGCCGTACCGTTTGAGATTATGTGCCACCGCATTGTTTGGTCATGCGTGTTTGTGGGTGCCATCCTCTGTTTCCAGAAACGGGGAAAAGAAGTGGCGCAGATTCTCAAATCCCCAGGGCAGTTGAAAGGACTGATGCTGAGTGGTTCTCTGATCGCCCTGAACTGGTTTGTGTATATCTGGGCCGTCAATTCCAACCGGGTGGTGGAGACCAGTCTGGGATATTACATCAACCCCATGATTTACGTGCTGCTCGGGTTTGCCCTGCTGGGGGAACGCTTCTCCCGGTTGCAGTGCATCTCTGTGGGGTTTGCCCTGACCGGGGTGATCTACTCGCTGCTGGCCTATGGGCGGCTGCCCCTGTTCGCCCTGAGCCTGGCGTTTACCTTTGCCGTCTATGGATACTGCCGCAAACGTATCCAGGTGTCTCCCATGCCCGGACTGTTTGTGGAGACCCTGATCCTGATGGTCCCGGCACTGGTCTATATCCTATTTATGATGGGTACCGGCAGATCCCTGTTTTTAAGGGATTCCGGCCTGACCCTGTGGATGATCGGGGCAGGGGTGGTGTCTTCTCTACCGCTGCTGTGGTTCGCTGCGGCAGCCCGGCGGCTCAAGCTGTCCACCATCGGCATTCTTCAGTACCTAGCACCCACCATCGCTTTTGTGCTGGGTGTGTTTGTGTATAAGGAACCGTTTTCAATTCACAGCCTGGTCACCTTTGGATTCATCTGGACCGGGGTGGTTCTGTATACCCTGGAGTTCATGAAACACCGCCCGCCTTCCCAGGTTCATGAGGTTGCGGCGGCAGCGGCGGAACTGCGGGAAGATCGCGGGTAAGGCAGTATGGGGGCGTTCGGCAGGACTGCCGCCTCTGTCGGGGCTATCCTGCCGGTCTGGAATCCACAGGCTCCGACAGTCCGTCAGCAAGCCCCCGCCGGAGGCTCCGCTGTGCAGCAGATCAAAACGCTTTGCCTGATTGCCCTGTCAGCTGATAAGCAGGGCATTCTTCCTAAATGTCATCTTGACAATACGTACGCAATGGCGTACTTTTAAAAAAAATCGAGGAGGTCAAAATGACGATATTATCCGCAACAGAAGCACGTTCAAACCTTTACAGGCTCATTGATCAGGCATCATCATCCCATGAACCTGTCATTATTACAGGCAAAAGAGGAAACGCGGTTCTTATCTCAGAAGAAGACTGGAAATCAATTCAGGAGACCCTGTTTCTTTTGAGTATTCCAGGTATGCGTGAATCTATCAGGGAGGGCCTTGCCGCGCCGGTAAACGATTGTCA
>DATHSR010000192.1:0-3758 GCA_035464035.1 Desulfotignum sp.
TCCCAGGAATATCCACCCGGCCGCAGGGGGTGAAGTCCGTCAGTCTGATGAAATTTTCCAGCAGCTGCATCCCGTGTTTCCCGCTTTTTTCAGGATGAAACTGGGTGCCGATGATGTTGCCCTGCTGAACCGAGCTGGCAAATTCATAATCATAGGTAGTGGTGGTCAGCACCACGGACGGATCATGGGGCACCAGGTGAAAGGAGTGCACAAAGTAAAACCGGGCATCCGGCCCGACCCCCTGCATCAGCGGTGAATCCTGCTTGAGGTGGATGCCGTTCCACCCCATGTGGGGCACGGACAGTTTTGTCTTGAACCGTTCCACCCGGCCGGTGAAAAACCCGATGGACTCGGTGTTGGACAGGTCCTCCTCACTGCCCTGGAACAGGGCCTGCATCCCCAGACAGATGCCGAAAAACGGCCGGTTCGCGGCCAGATACTCCCGCAGCGGCTTCATATACCCCTTGCGGTTGAGCACCTGGATCATGTTCTCATAATTGCCCACCCCGGGAAAGATGATCTTTTCCGCCGACAAAATATCTTCCGGGGAGGCCACGGTTTTCAGGGTGCCCCCCAGTTTTTCCACGGCATTGGTGACACTGCGCACATTGCCGGCACCATAATCCAGTAGAGTTATCATAAGTTGTTCTGCCTGTCTAAAGTCAACACGCGCTCATCAAATCCCATAATTCATGACCTTGCTGTTCTTAGTGATCTTCTTGCTCTTCGTGGTCAAATCAGCACATCTCCCCACGACTCATGCACTTTAAAAATCGATGCTCCCCGGGGTTCTGGGAAATGGAATCACATCCCGGATATTTTTTATGCCCGTGATCATCATCAGAAACCGTTCAAACCCCATGCCGAACCCGGAATGGGGCACCGAACCGTACCGCCGTGAATCCAGGTACCACCAGTAGGGTTCTGTGGGCAGTCCCATCTGAGCCATGCGCGATTCCAGGGCATCCAGGCGCTCTTCCCGCTGGCTGCCGCCGATGAGCTCTCCAATACCGGGCACCAGAAGGTCCACGGCAGCCACGGTTTTGCCGTCATCATTGATCCGCATGTAAAAGGGCTTGATCTCTTTGGGGTAGTCATAGAGAAACACCGGTTTTTTCACATGCTCTTCCGCCAGGAACCGCTCATGTTCGGACTGAAGATCCGTGCCGTACCGGACCGGATATTCGAATTTTCTGTCCGCTTTTTCCAGCACAGCAATGGCCTCGGTGTAGGACATTCTCTCAAATGTCTCTTTGACAAGGGTTTCCAGCCTTGCCGGCAGGTCCTTGTCCACAAACCTGAAAAACAGATCCAGATCCTGACTGCAGGCATCCAGGGCATGGGCCACCAGGGTTTTCACCAGCTCCTCCCCATGGTCCATGTTGCCGGCAAGATCACAGAACGCCATTTCCGGTTCAAGCATCCAGAATTCAGCCACATGCCGGCTGGTGTTGGAATTTTCCGCCCGGAAGGTGGGCCCGAATGTATACACATCCCCCAGGGCCAGGGCAAACATCTCGGCGGACAGCTGCCCGGACACGGTAAGGTTGGATTCCCGGCCGAAAAAATCCTTTGAAAAATCCATTTTCCCCTGTTTTGCCACCACCTCCGGGTCCAGGCTGGTGACCCGGAACATCTCACCGGCCCCTTCACAGTCGGATCCGGTGATCACCGGAGAGGTGAGATAGAAAAACCCTTTTTCCTTGTAGAACCGGTGGATGGCGTACACCATCTCGGACCGGATCCGGAAGGCGGCCCCGTATTTGTTGGTTCTGGGGCGCAGATGGGCGATGGTGCGCAGAAATTCATCGGAATGCCGCTTTTTCTGCAGGGGATAGGTCTCCGGGGCCAGGCTGATGATCTCCACCTGGGCCGCCTGGATCTCCCATTTCTGGCCCTTGCCCGGGGAAGGAACCAGTCCGCCCTGAACCGCCACGGCCGATCCGGTGGTAATGCCCTGAATATCCGCGTAATTGGGCAGATCACTGCCGGCCACCACCTGGATGTTTTCAAGACAGGACCCGTCATTGATCTCGATAAAGGAAAACCCCTTGGCATCCCGCCGGGTTCGCACCCACCCCTTGACCAGCACCGTTCCCGGCGAGGTGTCATATTCGGGCAACCGGTTGATTTTTAATCTTTTCATTGCCTTATCCTGGAAAAAACACTATATTAAAAAATTTAAACAATTTATCTCAACTTAAACACGTTTTTTTTTAATTTCAGTATCATGCATAGACAAAATTATCAAGACATCCTTGGCCTGGTCCAGTCCCCCACCCGGTATGCCGGCAATGAAATCAACACGGTGAAAAAGGACCTGAGTCAGGTGGACCTGACCTTTGCCCTGGTGTTTCCGGACCTCTATGAAATCGGCACCTCCCACTTCGGCCTCCAGATTCTTTATTCCATCTTGAACCGGGAACCCAGGATTGCAGCGGAGCGGTTTTTTGCCCCGGCCCCGGACATGGAGACCCTGATGCGGCAAAAACAGATCCCCTGCCTGTCCATGGAATCCAGAAAGCCGCTGGCGGAATTTGATGTCATCGGCATCAGCCTGCTCTACGAACTCAACTTCACCAATATCCTGACACTGTTTTCATTGTCCGGAATCCCATTTTCTGCACAAGAAAGGGATCCGTTGTTTCCCCTGGTCATCGGCGGCGGGCCGTGTGCTTTCAACCCTGAACCCTTGGCGGATTTTTTCGACGCCTTTGTGATCGGGGACGGGGAGCAGTCCGTGCTGGAAGTATCCAACGCCGTGATCCGGTTCAAGCAGCAGGGAGACGGGAAAAAAGACACCCTGTTAAAACTGTTGTCTGAAATTGCCGGGGTTTATGTGCCGAGGTTTTTCACCCCGTCCTTTGATGACCGAGGCTGCCAGATCCTTTCGCCCGTGATGCCCGGATATACCCGGGTCAAACGGGCTTTTCTGCCGGAACTGACCGTGGATAACTTTCCTGTAGCCCCCATTGTACCCTTTGGCAAGCCCGTGCATGACCGGCTGCGTCTGGAGATCGCCCGGGGCTGTTCAAGGGGGTGCCGTTTCTGCCAGGCCGGCATGATCTACCGTCCGGTGAGGGAACGCTCTCTGGCGGACCTGATAGACATCACCAGGGCTTCTCTGGCCGCCACCGGCTATTCCGATATTTCCCTGCTGTCTCTGAGTACCGGCGATTATTCCCGGCTGCCGGAGCTGATGACGCAGCTGCTGGCCATCGGCCAGGATCAGTGCAATGCCATCTCCCTGCCTTCCATCCGGGCGGAACGGCTGACCCCCGAGCTGATGAACCTGATAAAAACCGTGCGCAAAACCGGGTTCACCATTGCACCGGAAGCCGGCACCCAGCGGCTGCGGGATATCATCAACAAAAACCTGACCGAAGAAAGCATCACCGACACGGTGAAAAACGCCTTTGAACTGGGATGGAAACACATCAAACTGTATTTCATGATGGGACTGCCCTTTGAAGAGGCCGAGGACATCCAGGGCATCTGCGATCTGTCCCGCCATCTGGCAACGACCCTGGCCAAAGGCAAACGCGGCATCAACGTGAGTGTCACCCCGTTTATTCCCAAGCCCCATACCCCGTTCCAGCGCCATGCCCAGCTGACCCTGGATTCGGCCATGGAACGCCTGGATTTTCTCAAAAAAACCATGACCCACCCCAAGGTCAGCCTCAAGTGGCAGGACCCCTGCATGAGCCTGGTGGAAGGTGTTTTCTCCAGAGGGGACCGGCGGTTGTCCCGCCTGCTCA